>NZ_JAVRCC020000053.1:0-53084 GCF_034530975.2 Nostoc sp. DedQUE07
ATGCGATGGAAGCTGTGCTTCACACAGCGGCTTAACCGCCTTGGCGGTTGCTATAAACCGAAAATTGAGACGTTTGTGGTAAATCTGCCTCAAATTCCGAAGATAGGTGAAACAATTGTAGTCGAAAGAATTTCACCGCAAAAGCAGTTTGTAATTATCTTTGAATACATTGTAACGGCAGTGCAATTTAATGCATCTAGGGAATCGGCTGATTCAGTAGATGCCCAGGTAAGTGCATTTCTGAATCACTGTTGGGAGGGAACATCAAATTTCAAAGTTACAAACTTTTTAGAAAAATAATCTCTTACCACAATAGATGATTGAGTAAATATTGTTTGAATTTCCTCATACTTGTAGCCTTGATAAACCAGCTTCACTTGCCTTACGCTTTTCTCACCTCACGGGCATCTGGGCGATTATCTATAAATTCTTGTAGTTCTGCCTTAGCGAAGCTCACCGTTCGCGTAGCGTCTCGTAGAAAAGGTATCGCAGGTTGTAGATGCTGGTCTATCATTGTTCGCTCTTAGACAGAGATATTCCTCCGTATTATCTCGTACATTTTTTCAGAAATCAAATATGATTCCTATAGATAAGCGTATACCTATGAAGAGTAGATATTATCCTTGGTCAGCGATCGGACGAGTGGAATACACCAAAGCTAATGGTAAAAGCTATTATTGCACGGGCACATTAATTGCTGATGATATTGTTTTGACTAATGCTCACTGTGTAATTGATTCTGAGACTCATCAACTTAGTAAAGAACTTCGGTTTCTACCCAATGTGATTAATGCTATAACAATCATATTGATTTGTGAAATTCACAGATCCCCGACTTCTTAAAGAAGCCGGGGATCTAACCACCACAAGAAAAACACTTTATTATATTCAATTAAAAACTACTATAGTTGTTTATGAATAATATTTCGACAAGCAATAATTGGGACACTTCGCTTTACGAAGATAAACACGCCTTTGTTTGGCAATATGGCGAAGACTTGTTGCAATTACTCAACCCTCAACCAGGAGAATCCATTTTGGATCTCGGCTGTGGTACTGGACAACTCACAGAAAAAATTGCCCAAGCTGGGGCTGAAGTAATGGGAGTTGATTATGCATCTGAGATGATTGAGAAGGCAAGACAAAACTATCCCCATATTCGCTTTGATGTTGCTGATGCTAGAAACTTTCAAGTAGATAAGCCATTAGATGCTGTATTTTCCAACGCTGTACTACATTGGGTAAAAGAAGCAGATAGCGCGATCGCTTCTATCCATCAATCCCTAAAACCGGGAGGGCGTTTTGTCGCAGAATTTGGTGGTAAAGGGAATGTAAAGGCGATCGCCACAGCTTTATACAGTGCTTTAGAGTCCATTGGTATCCCTCAAGCACAAGTAGAGAATCCTTGGTATTATCCCAGCATTGGCGAATACGCCAGCCTCTTAGAACATCAAGGCTTTGATGTGATTTATGCTATCCTGTTTCCTCGCCCAACTTCCCTAGCAGAGGGAGAAGCAGGCATTGCAAACTGGATTAAAATGTTCGCCAGTCCATTTTTAACCGGACTTTCACCTGAGCAACAAATACAAATAATTCCCGTCGTTGAGGAATATCTGAAGCCAACACTATATCAACAAGGAACTTGGACAGCAGATTATCGAAGAATTCGTATAGTTGCCATTAAACTTTAGATTGTGCCCTAATTACGAATTATGAATTACGAATTACGAATTAGTATCAGTTATGCATATACCTAAATTGTGCGATCGCCCTACAGCCCTTTGGGCATCCTACGGCTGGCGTTGGCTGTGCCATCGCCAAACATCATTTTCATTACTATTAACTATTAGCCTCACCACTTTACTAGTCCCACCCTCACTAGCACAAACCCCTTCAATCCCGTCGCCTTCTAGTGCGCCTTTAGAATTAGACTTATTGACCAAGCCAAAAGATTATATAATCACAGTTACCACCATTCATCCAGAACGATTGACCGTTCCCAGTTTATGGTGGGCACAACAAAACTCTGAAAAAAAGCTATTGGATAATTGGATCGCATATCCAGCTTCTAACAAAGAACCTGCACGAGTAGACTTGATCGTAAATCAGCAAATTTGGAGCTTACTAGAGTATATAGAGCGCTACGACTTCGTAAATCGCTTGGGTAGCGCTGCACGGAACTTTGGTTACAACGTCCGGGTATTTAATTATCAAAAAGAACCCTTGGCAACCTACACTTGCAACTTTAGTATAAGTCCAGCTTTATGCAGTATCCAAACCATTATTAAGAACAAGATAGGGTTACAGCGTTCTTTGTAGGGACTGGGGACTGGGGACTGGGGACTGGGGAAGATGAGGGAGATGAGGAGGATGAGGGAGAAATAATTAATGCCCAATGCCCCATGCCCAATGCCCCATGCCCAATCCCCAATTAAACTTTCATTTTGGCGAATAAAGACTCGTATTGTTTTATTGCTGATGGAGGTAAAGGAAGTAAAAATTCACTCTTATCGAAAACTTTGCGATCGCTCTCTAACAAACTCCATAATGGTTCTTGGATATCGGAAGCGGCAATATTTGTAGAAATTGGCGAATTAGTTTTAGTCAGCACCGAAATTTGTTTAGCTGTGCTTGGTTGCCAACAAAAATCAATCCATTGATCTGATAAACTATCCTTAGTAATCCCTGCGGGACGTACCCATAAGTCCGCCCAAATTGCTGTTCCTGACTGGGGGATAACTGCGGCAAGCTGCGGATAACGTCCCAAAATAGGCAATACATCGCTTGACCAACCAACTGCTAGCCAAGTGTCTTCCATAATTAGAGGTTCCAAATAATTATTAGAACTGTAAAACTTGACCTGTTGGTTTAAAATCTGTAATTCCTTTTCCAAGTCTGGTACTTGGTCAAGATTGTCTGTATTATAAGATTTTCCTAACTTTTTTAAGACCAAACCAATAACTTCTCGTGGTTGATTGAGTAGAGAAATACGCTGCTGCATTCCATCTCGCCACAAATCACCCCAATCTTTGGGTGTCCATCCCAATTTTTGCAATTTGTCACGGTTATAAACAATTACTGTACTACCCCACCTGTAAGGCGCACCCCACACCTTCCCTTGAGTATCCAAAATACCCTGGTCGTTGCGCGTTACCAGTTGTTTCCACCTTTCATTTAAAGTAGACCACTGCTTTAATTGGTTTCCCTGCATTTCTTGGAGTGGTTGAATCAATTTCTGTTCAATAGCTGCTTGTAGCCAGTAATCTCCCAATGTCACTAGGTCTGCGTCAGCGACTTTTTGACCTTGCCTAAAAGGTATAAAGCGTCTCCATCCCTGCTCATCGCTGGTCTTTGGCTTCTGCTGCCAATTTTGTAATTGGTGAAATAAATCCTGTATATGCTCAACTGGAGCAAACTTTAACTGCACCTGTTGCTGTAAACCTTTGTGGAACCGATTCACCACCTGACCAGGTATAGAACCTTTTAATAACTGTACTTTTAGTTGCGTTTGCTTGTTTCCACCACAGCCAAAAAGCAGTTGTGAAAGCGCCAGTGTGCTTGTACCCAGCAAAAAAGACCGTCGATCCATTGATTTTGGATTTTGAGATTTTTGATTATACCTAATATTAAGCAGAGATTCACCAGTGGCTGACTAGCTGAAAAAGTGAATCTGGAGAATTATCGGGATTTTTTCTTGGTAATACGGTTAATTTTGAATATTTGACTCAAATTAGCGAGTTTTTAGCAAATTTATACCTCAAGATTAATTATTATCCATAAATTTACTTCGTGGTACTTATGGTGAAACCTTACTTGTATTTAGAAGTAATGATTTAAATGTCACATTTTCACCAAAAATTATCAATACTTAAATAATCCATAAGTATCGTTAAGTTTGAGAGTAAATTGAATAACATAGAGAAAATGTACGAATAAAGGTATTAAATGGAGCTATTACAGCAACAGATCCTGACTTTAAGCCAAAAGCTGGATGACCTGTGCCAAGTAATTGAGCAGCTTGATGGTAAAGTCACTCAAACTTTCTCAGAGTGTTCTTTAGCCAATACACAAGCAAAGGATAATTGCCAAAAAAATGACGCGGCTGGAGGCTACCAGTTTAAAGGACGTAACAATTTAAATCCAGAAATGGAACACAAGGATGTATTGACAGATGGCATTTATCTAGACATGCATCGTCAAAGTGGAGATAACATAACACCAGAAATTCAAATACAACGACTGACAGCGCAATTAACAGCAGCGTACAATCGCATTGCTGCTTTAGAAGAACAATTACTTAGAGAGAGAATTCATTAAATTTAACCTGAAGTTCAACGAATTAAAAAAATGGATTGAGGTAGGTCAGACAAGCCTTTAGGTTCAGTTTTGAGTGATGGTTTGATAAGCATATACTTAGATACAAGTAAGTAATCCAGCCATCAAATTGATAAAAAAGTTAAACATTTACGTAGTAAAACCGTCCCTCTCCGAGCCGGAGAGGGAAAAACAAACTTTAATCTTTAGTTCAAGGCAGTACTTAGGCGTTCAAGTTGGGCTTCAATGGCTGCCAAAAGTTGGTGTTGCTGCCAATCTTGGCTAAGATGAGCGGCTATGCAAGCAGCTCCAGCGCCCATGCCTTCTTTCACAAAGCCCTGCTCATATGCTCTCAGTTGAGGATAACGAGAATCAGCAAAGCTCAGATAAGTTGCTAATAAAGGAGGAGTTCCTCCATTATAAGTTAAGCTGTTTTTTCCTAAGTTAAGGGCTAAGTCAACTGTAGCGCCAGTTGGATCTTCTGCTACCCAGCGGGTTGTGCCTACAACTACTGCTTCTGGTTGCCATGATAAAGCGTAAGCTTGAGCGATCGCACTCATCAACGCATAAACCGCCAGCATTTGCGTCCCTCCAGCCAGCATTACACCACAACTACGGCTAGCAGCGATCGCCATCCCAGCTACCACCACTTGCATCGGATCGCCCACGGCGGCGACGAGTTGTAGCGGATCGACAGAATTTTGGATTTTAGATACTTCTCTACGAGAGGCTGCGCCAACGACTTCGCTCAGTACAAGTTTTGGATTTTGGATTTGAGATTGGAAGTTTATCTCCCCCTGCCCCCTGCTCCCCCTCATCTTCTCCAGTCCAGCTTGCACTAGTGCCCACTTTTGCGCGTGGTTACAAACAGGGTGGCTACTGTTAACTTTTCCGGCAGCATCTATACCTAAACCAGTTAATATTGCCAGGGCAGTTGTAGTACCTCCGACAACGCACTCACCGACAATCAGATACTTCTGTTGGATATTGGCAGCTAGGCGTTCTCCCCAAAGTAATCCTTGTTCAAACAAGTGATGTACTGTTGTAATTTCCATAGCAGCCCCTTGACTTAAACACTTAGCAGGAGCACCACCCAAATCAATTACTGGCACAGCAGGAGCTTGGGGTAAACCAGCATTAAATAAATAAATTGGTATCTTTAATGACTCAAATACAGCGCGAGAAATCAGCACAGGTGAAGCGCCAGCGGTCAATGGTGGTAGGGGATATTGGGCTTTATGTTCTGGGCCGTAATACAAAAACTCAGCATCGGCACAAGCTGTATATTTTCGATCGTCTGGAGTGCGACCAGCTGCTGAAATCCCTGGAATTAAACCAGTTTCAGTAAATCCTAAAATACAAGCAAATACGGGTAGACAACCACGATACCTTCGCAGCCATTGTTCACCCTGTTCTTTATGAGTATAGATACTAATTTGGGAATTGGGCATTGGGAATTGGGCAAGGAACATTGGTTATTAGTTAGAACCGATCGTTTAACCAATGACAAATGACAAATGACAAATGACTAATAATTATCCTTCATAATCCATGAGAACTTGTACCCAGTGTGGTGGGCGGGGAATAGGGTTGCCCAAGCGGTCAAAAAGCAACCATGCTGCCAGGTGTACCACAAAAAGGTAGATAAAGTTGTTGAGTATAATTAAAGCGATCGCTCCCACTTGAATCAAAAATACACTGGGACTCGCCAATAAACTCAAGTTAAAAAATACCCACTCAATGAACTCAGTCACTTGGGTAATTACATAAATCCATAGGTCTTCACCCGACAAAACAGACAACAACCACAGCCTAAAAAAGACTCCTAAAGTACCCAATAGCGTACCCAAAGTGATAGAAACAATCCAGGGAAGACGACGACGACACCATGTAGCGCCTAAAAGGACGCCCATGAACCCGTAGGGCATGACAAACAGCAAACTGCGGGCTGGCCCCATCAGTACCGTCAGCAGTAACCCAGAGGTGAGTGCTGCCATCCATGCCGCACGTTTGCCCCAACGCAGATAAACTAGAGCGATCGGCACTGGAAAAAATATCCGCAAAACTGGGCCCAAAGGAAAGTAAAAATTTATAAACCAAATTAAGCTAGCGGTACTGGCTAAAAATGCCGTTTCCACCATCCTCAAGGGCGCATCAGCTTTGATTTGAGGAGGCATTAACTGCTGTTCTTTATCTAACCAATGATTCTGAGGAGTTGGAGATTCAGAGGATGGATCTTCCTCCGGTTCATCTGGGAGAGAATCTAAAATACTCATATCTGACAAGTTTTTAAACGATCATTCTTTCTAAGGCTGACAAATCGGGAATACAAATAGTGTCTTGATCCCGTTTAATCAAGCCTTTTTTTTCTAGCCTTGTCAATACTCGTGTCACCGTTTCCCGGGCCAGTCCGCTCAAACTACTCAATTCCCGATGAGGTAAATTGGGAATTTCGGTTCCAGTTTGCCCTTTTTTTCCCTGTCCTTCTGCCAAAAATAACAACGTATCTGCTACCCTTGACTGGCTATCAGATTCCCGCAACCGCAATCGGCGATTTACTTGCCGTAAACGTCGTGCCATTAGTTGCGCCAATCGAACTCCCGCCAAAGGTTCTATCTGAAGTAATTTGACAAAATCCTGAGCAGGCATACTACCAATTACCGTTGGGGCCAAGGTAATCACATCCGTGGATCGAGGTGCTTCATCTAGCGCCGCCATTTCACCAAACAATTCACCTTTGCCAATAATATTCAGCGTTACCTCTTTTCCTTCCAGATTGTAGGTGCGAATTTTTACCCATCCGTCCATAATAAAATACACAGAACCACCCCAGTCATTTTCCAGTAGAATCACCTGATTGGCTGGGTGAGTGCGGGTAACTAGATGGGTGAGGGCTGATTCTACAGCAGTTTCTGGCAACCCTTGAAAAAAGGGAGCGGAGGCGATCATCCAGGAATTAGCCTGTGCTTGCAAGCTATATCGATCTTCCATTACGACATCTTTAATTCAAGCTGCTATGTACACACAAAAAACAGGAGCGCCATTTGTAGCCTAAGCTATCATTGCACAGCTCCCTTTCAAAGAAAAAACTAAACTATGCTACACAAGAAAGCGACAATAAGTTTTTCTAAATAATCTTTACCTATAAGTTTAAACGGGGTAAAAGTTTTGCAAAAAGTAGTTTATAGCCTGCGGTTGGATTGCTTAGGGGCTAGCTGCACTGCAAACTTGATTAGTTATGAATATAGGCAAACAACATTAATGATACTAAAGGGAGTAAATTATTGCTCAGGTATTTTAGGGATTTTCAAAAATAGGGAACCAATGACCTGCAAAATTAGGCTTTTCGAGCAAAGGCTGTCTGAAGAGGACAAGGAGAGGGGGAGACAAGGAGATGGGGGGACAAAGAGAAACTTTTTTCCTTGTTTTCTTCGATGATTGAAGATTGCCACGACTCCCAGTAATCCATAACATAATGACTAGTCACAATTCCAAGTAGCGGCTTTGGCCACTCAAAATTTCTTCTATGGTCGACGCTGCGCGTAGCAAGATCCCCATAGGGATACGGTGATTGTAAATTAATTGTCACATTAGTTGACATACATTTTTAAGTAAGGTAATCAAAGTGACTTTTAGTACAGATGAAATTCAAAAGCTGATCGCAGACATTGACAACTTACTTGCCAGCGGTGGCAAGCGCCTGTCTAGATTTTTGTCTGGTCAGGCGCAAGAGCCGAAAGAAGTTTTAGAGCGAATTCGCGACTTCTTGGTGAGGTTACAAGAAAAAGAAGCATTAGAGAGCAGCATCCCAAATCAGTCTTCTGAAGAACCGCGATCGCCCTTGGGGGAGCCATCGCCTTTGTTAACAAAATTTATCGATCGCGGTAATAATCAGTATCCACTACCACCGCCCGAACTCACTCAGGAAGAGAATACTGTTGGCACCGGACAATTAAATAATGAATTTTCGAGATTGATTCAGCCGTTGCGATCGGAATTAGAATTGCTTTTGCAAGAGCGAGCCACTCTCATACAAGAAATTCGGCAACTAGAGCAAAAGCGATTGCAAAACTACTCCTTAGCGCAGCAGTTGACAAACCAGGAGCAAATGATTACCGAGTTTTTACAGGTACTCATGAGTCGCCTTGTGCCAACTTTAACACCACTGCTTGGACAGACGAGGGAAAATTCCGCCAGTTCTTCAGAAGCTATTAATTACGCAAATTCTGCAACTCAATCTTTATTAGAATCCTCTGACGATGTGGAGCGCTTAACCCAGCTAGCTAGGGAGTTAGATCGACGCCTATTATCACTAGATGGGACAGTGAATGTAGTCTTTGAAGCACTACAGCGCAATATTAATACTTATTACGAATCCCTGTCGCAAGCACTGGCAAGAATGCATAGCAAGGGGATGCAAGGCGAACAGCTGATGGCCAGCTTTGTCAACAATTTGACCCAGCATTTGCAACAAGAATCCCCTAGTTCGCAGTCATCTTTCCTGGGAGGAGAATCTGAGACACTACCATCATTGACTGAACCAAGCGAGATGGCTGCTGGAATTGCGCCCCAACCATTGGAGCTTATCCAGCCAGAAACTTCATCTCTACTCGCAATTGAGCAACAGGAAACTACGCTCACAGAGGATCTAGATGCAGTGCTGTTGCAGCTTGGTGTATCATCTGAATATTCTCAAACCCCGACCGAATTACCGGAAGATATTTCTGCGGCAATTGGTGATGAAGTAGACCAACTTTACGCCAGTTTGTTTGATGCTGGTGATGTTAATAATCCCAGCCTCGATATTCCCACAAATGACTTATCTGCTTCCACAGCCTCTGCATCACAGTTGAACATCGCCCAGACCCCGCCTGTCTCTCCAACCGTGGATTCTGCGGTTATTACTCCAGATACGGATCTTTCAACCCCAGAGACTTTAGGAAAAGAAAGCACAGATTCATCAGAGCCACAGGAAGAACTATTTTTTGAAGAAGAGACTGACCTAGATTCACCTCTTAGCTTCTCTACTCCACAAATAGACAGTTTGTCAGTACAAATCGGCACTCAGCCAGCTAGTGTTGATACAATTAATACCCTAACTGAGTTATTACCTGATACCGATAGTGAACTGCAATTGCTGGAAGTCTCATCTTCTTCTGTGGATAATGCCACAGCTACAGGAACTGACCTATTGCCTGATAGAGATAGTGAACTGCAACTGCTGGAAGTGTCATCTTTTATGGATGATGCCACAACCACAGCACCAGTGACTCCAGAAGTACCAGAAATTGCCTTGGCAGAGCCTAGCGAAAATATCGCCACATCGCAAGTATTAATTAACAGCGATCGCTCCGAACTGTCTTCAGATAACTACATTGCTGCTTCACCCCAAGAAAACTTACTTTCTATTGAATCAAACCAGTCTCCAGCCGTACCAGATATTTCTTTAGATGAAGAACAGTTGCAGCAATTAGATCGGGATTTGGCTAATTTCGATCGGCAGCTAAATTCTGAGTCGCAGCCAGCTAATAACTTGGATGTTTTCTCGGAACTATTTGATAATACTCAAGACACAATCCCCACAACTTCCCCTGAAAATACCCAAATAGCAGAGAATACATCAACAAATGATTTCTCAAGTTTGGCAGTTACCCAGGTAGAAACTGAAAAAAAAAAGGAAGTCACAACTCCCGTACCAGAAAGTTCTTTACCTCCAATTGCCAACTCCATAAATAATCCAGAAGTTTCGTTAAATACTTTAGAATCAGTCTGGTATTTAGGAATTGATTTAGGTACAACAGGAATTTCCGCTACATTATTAAATCGCTCGACTTTTGTTGTACATCCTATCTACTGGTCAGCAGAAAATCCGCCAGGAACAAGTTCCTTTCAGCAATCGTTTCGTTTACCAACAGAGGTTTATCTGCCTACAGCTTCTGTACCCCACGGTGAAAACGAAACTATCGAAGCACATGAGCAGACAGCACCTGCGGCTGTTGCCCAAGATAAAGCACCCGATCGCTCGGCTACTACTCCTGCAACACCAAAATCGACAGCAGATCCGACGAAAAATAACCTCTACTCGGCGCAGTTGAAGCCTTACTTACAAGTAGCCATTCCCTACAAGAGCGAACGACAGAAATGGGAACCTGTTTTGCAATTAAATGAATTTTCGGCAGGGCCTTTGATTTGGGTTGTGCGATCGCTCTCTAAGTTACTATTAACTCTCAAATCCGAAAAAACAAGTACCACCCCTAGTTTAATGGCTGCCGCTGTTGGGATCGGCGAACAAGATTTTCCCCAGATTATCAATAATATTGCTGGTGTAATTTGTACCTGTCCATCTAGCTGGTCGGAACAATACCGCTTTAACGTGCGGGAAGCTTTACTCACTAGCAAACTTATTCAACATCCGCAGCAAGTCTTTTTTGTTGAAGAAGCGATCGCTAGCCTACTTTCGGAACTTGATGCTGCTAATGGTGAGCAAGTAAAACTAAGCGATGCTCAAGGTACTCATCCAGCAAAAACTAGCGAACATCCGATTGTTGGCAACACCCTGGTGATTAACATTGGGACAACTGCCACAGAAATGTTGCTGGTGAATCTACCAGAAACCTTGCAGCAATTGACATACAATGATTTCATGCTCCATAGTTTTGCTTATGCTGGCAAGGGTATTGAACAAGATATAATTTGCCAACTGCTATTGCCACCGAAATCTCGGCAATCACGCAGAGAAACACCAAGCGATGGCAAAACTACCACGAGTAATTCTTGGCAATGGCAACCGTCAATTCCCGGTTTAGACCAAATGCGTTGGCAGACTTTAGGGTTGGAAGAATTAGAAATACCTAGAGTCGGAGAACCAGATATCACCGCTCGAATTCGTCTCCAACAGCGTCTAGAAAGTTCTCTACTAGGACAGGCGGTATTAGATGCGGCATTAGCCCTAAAGCTGATTTTGCAACACCAAGACTCTTTTACCCTAGAATTAGCCGATCAGCGGTGGGTTTTGCAGCGACGAGACTTAGAAAGCCAGGTATTTATTCCCTTTGTGCGCCGCCTGAACCGAGAACTTAACAAGTTATTGGTAGCTCGTGGCATCCCCACAGAAGCGATTAATCAAGCGATCCTGACTGGTGGAGTGGCTTGTGTTGGAACGGTGAACCGCTGGTTACGCCAAAAACTTCCCAGCACTAAGATTATTCAAGATTTATATCTTGGCGAAAATGGCGCTCCCAATTGCAGCCGGGTTGCTTATGGTTTGGCGATGCTGCCTTTGCATCCGCAGATTTTAGATATACCCAGGCAACAATACACTGATTATTTCTTGTTTACAGAATTGTTGCGACTGCTACCAGACCGTCCCTTATCTTTCGGTGAAGTTATTCAGTTATTTGAGGGTCGTGGGATTAATACTCGCATTTGTCAGCAACGGCTGCTGGCTTTTTTGGAAGGTGAACTGCCTTCCGGTTTGATACCTTCAGTCACAGAATCAACCTGGCTTACCCAGAGTTCGCAAGAAAATCCTGACTATCAGGCGATCGCCACAGCACCACTTTTTGAAAAACAAGGAAGTCTCACTTATCGTCCCAATTCTCAACAACTGTTGTTTTTACGTCGCTATCTAAATGCAATTAAGGCTAGTAATCAGCAATCACTGGAGGAACCATATACGGTGAATTTTGCCTTAGAGGTCGATCGTTGAGACTAGCAGATCGCGCTAGAAATAAGAATACTACTCAAAATTCCAAATGCTTATGTTACGAGCATTTGGAATTTTGTGAATTACTACTAGCACTTCAGCGCAGTAATTTTTGGGATATGTGGGATATGTACGATAGTATTATCTTTTTATTAGTTTTTATTAGATGGATAAAATACCGTAATTTTACAATCTATCACTTGAATTGAAAGATTCTGTAAATTTTTGGTTTTTGGTTTTTATCTCGGCTGAAATTTGTGTATATTAACACTCGGTAGTATCGACAATAGTAGAAAAAATCGCCTAACAATCATGTCTATGTCTACACTACTAATGTAAAAATTCCTGTTATAAAACTAAGTTAGTTCTTGTGAATAATCTTTATCTTTATTCAGTTAATTGTTTGCAACAGCCTTCACACCCGTCAACGTTAAGCGTGAGAAAACGATTAATTGACATTGTTGGAGCCATTGTCGGGCTGATTGTTACATTTGTAATAGCAATTCCTGTAGCAATTGCTACTTTTATTCATGAGCCAAGTCCAATATTTTATTCTCAAATTCGCTGTGGTTTAAACGGAAAAACTTTCCGCATCTGGAAATTCCGCTCAATGATAGTCGATGCTGATAAATTCAAGCATTTGGTTGAGAACCAAGCCAAAGGTCATATTTTTAAATCCGTTGACGATCCTCGCATTACTCCTGTTGGGAAATTTTTGCGGCGTACTAGCTTGGATGAATTCCCTCAATTTTGGAATGTTTTGTTAGGGGACATGAGTTTAGTTGGTACTCGTCCACCTACTTCTGATGAAGTCAGCAATTACGATCCACACCACTGGGATAGATTGCGAGTCAAACCAGGCATTACCGGCGAATGGCAAGCTAATGGGCGTTCCAGCATTACAGACTTTGAAACCATTGTCAAAATGGATATAGATTATCAACGCAAGTGGTCTGTAACTTACGATCTGAGTCTGATTATTAAAACTATCTGGGTGGTCTTGAAAAAGACTGGGGCTTATTAAATTAGAGCATTGGGCATTAGGAGTACTGTTAGCGTCAGCGGGGCGTTTAGCCCGTGCTGAGTTAAGAGGTAAGAGTTAGGAGTTTTGTTTATCTCCTTGTCCCCTTGTCTCCCTCATCTCCCTCATCTACCACTTTCTTGTTCTGACTTCTGACTTCTGAATTCTTCTTCACCCCTTGACTCCGCTACCTGTTTCTGTAGGTACAATGTAACGTTGTAAAAACAAAAATAGTAATAATACTGGAGCGATCGCAATCACTGAGCCAGCCGCTACTAACCGCCAGTCAAGGGAAAATGTACCTGCTAGCTTGGCGACTCCCAAGGGAAGAGTATATAAATTTTCGTCTTGGATGACAATTAAAGGCCACAAAAAGTCACTCCAAGCACCAATGAATACGAAAATAGCTAAAGTTACCAGTGCTGGGCGAACTGCTGGTAACATAATATGCCACCATAATCCTAACTCTGAGCTGCCATCCATCCGGGCGGCTTCTTCTATTTCTTTGGGGACACTCATGAAAGCTTGGCGCAACAGAAAAATGCCAAAGGCAGAAGCTAAACTCGGAAAAATCATCCCTAAATAAGTATTTCTCAAACCCATCTGGACTGTCAAAATATAAAGGGGAATCATCACGATTTGGAAGGGAATCATAATCGTAGAGACGATCGCTACAAAAATCCAGTCTCGCCCGACAAACGATAATCTTGCCAACGGATAGGCAGCTAAAGCGCAAAACAGCAGATTTAAGCCCACAGTCAGCACTGACACCAAGGTACTGTTGTACAGGTATTGCCCAAAAGGTAGGGAGTTCCACACACTAGAGAAGTTATTTAGTGTCGGTTGACTAGGTAGCAACTGTGGCGGCGACTGAAAAATATTTTCCGTTGGCGATTTCAAGGATGTACTGATTAGCCATAGTAAAGGAAAGAGCATCAACAGTGCGATCGCTCCTAATAGCGCATACATTAACAGATTTTGCGATCGTGACTTTTTCCAGTTCAGCATTTGATTAATGAGGAAAAATTCCTTTCATAAAAGATATTTGCACAGTCAGCAAAATAATTATAAATGTGATTTTCTAATTCAATAGTAATGTAAAAATAATGCTATTTGCTGTTTATTTAAAAAATATTTGAGGGATACCTAGCTAGATTTTTAATCCTATTTAATTGATCGACTTGTGTCAATAATATGTTTAAATATATCTACAGGTAGAAAAAGTCCTATAGGTGAAACAGATATAGCAAGACAAACAGTTAAATCATTACAAATATACTGTTGTTTGGCTTTCCATTAATTCTTTTCAGTTATTTAAGTTTTGGAAATTTATGAACATACGACGTTTAGCTTTAATTAGTGCATTCGCTGTAATACTTCCTGCACTCAGCTTGAGCATCAAACCACCAAGTGCTGATGCTGTAGTTTATGGACAATATAAAAACATTAAGCTTCCCTTTGCCGCTGGTCAATCTCGTAAGGTAACAGGGACTCACAACAGAGCAACTGGTCGTCATGCCATTGATTTTGGTATGAATAAAGAAAATGTCCTAGCTATTCGTGGTGGCACAGTTTATCGTAAAGCGTTCGACTCTGAGGGTGGCGGTAATATGCTGATTATTGACCACGGAGACAATTTTTGCTCCATTTACTTGCATCTAAATGAGTTTAAAGTTTCTGAAGGTCAAACAGTACAGCAAGGGCAAGTTATAGCTATATCTGGAAATACGACATCTGTAGGTGCTACGCTTCCCTATCACCTTCACGTGAGTGTAACTCAAAAGGTAAATGGGGTTTGCTCGGCAAATCGAAGCCAGGAAATCGCAATGTTTTTTGATGAAATGCCAACCAGAGAACTACAGTACCCAGAGTTTATAACTTCTCAAAATAGGATTTCTAGCTCTAGCATTCCTTTTGCATCACCTGTTTCCAGCCGACTGAGCATGTCTTCATCAACTGTTGATCTTACAGTCAATGCTGCTAACTTACCTGGTAAAACGGTTTACGTGCAAATGTGGCGGTCAACAGCTTATGGCTATGCACCAAAAGAATGGAATTTTAGTAAAGTAGCTTCAGGAACTTCCATAACTTTTAATGACCTTGATGGGCCTGGTAATACTTTTGCTGGAGTTTCTTATTACACTATCGCCTCACTAAAACCTATTCCAGCAGGAGAAGCGGCAAAACAACGCACCTCTTGTTTTAGCGCGACAGGAGGACAGTATCTTTGTGACACAGTTCGTCGTTGATTAAGTAGACGTAGATTGGGTGGAGCGGAGCGCAGCCCAACTGATTATCAGGATGTTGGGTTATGCAAAGCCTCCACCCAACCTACAATTTTTTTGCAACTTAGCTTCTGTACACACAGGGTTCAAAAGTTTCTCTTACAGGCTAAAGCCAATTCACAGTAGTTAATCTTCAATCGCTACATAAGGTTGTGGTTCCCGCGAACGTTGGGCAATTTGTTCTCGCCGATACTTTGCAAGTTCGCTGTAAAGCCTCTTACGAGAGAGATTCACACTTCCAACAGGCTCATGCTCTAGCAGTGTATGCCAAGGGGAAAACAATATACCCTCATCTAAGCGTTTGCGTTCTTCAAAGTCAAATTTCTGACTGGGAATACGCACAGTTGCAACTTTAATAAATGGTGAATCTGCTTCTTGCCATTCCTGAACGTGGTCTTCAATCGGTGTTTTGTCGTCATCTACATAAAACTGAATTAGGAAGTCAAAAGATGCTTCTCGACCTTCTTCAGTCAAATATTTGACCAGCGTTTCTCGAAGGTAATTTTCTGATTCTGGAAGTGTTTCTGGTGGTTTTTCAGGTTGTTGAGATTTGACAGATAATTTTACAATCCGCTCACCAAATTTAAACGGAGCCATACTCCAATATTGAATCAAAAGTGGATTTCCTACCTTTTTGCTACCAATTTTTTGCAAGATAGCAAAGGCGTAACCAAGTTCTTCCAGCCGTTCTGGGGACAGTTTTCCACTACCTGCTTGGGAAAGGTCGGCGTAATCACGAACATCTTTAGTCAAGAAAATAGGATAATTGTTAAGTATAAAATCTTGAGTTTTTTCTTCATCATCCAAGACTTTTTGCCCGTCCACATTCATCACCTTGATGGCGATACCGCGAACATCAGGCTGGCTATCGGAGTGAAATTTACCACGTTTTTCAGGCGAACCACCACTAGAGAAACGAATCCACGCAGGATAGGTTTGAGGCGTTTTGAACAAACCTACTTTTAGGTCTTCAGGAAGATTGGGTTCAACAATAAACTCTCCCCAAAGGAGTCCATGACTTTTGCTATGAATTTGACGGAGGTCTGGGCCTGTTTTTTGTTGAGCTTGGAGACTACTTGCTATAATTTCGTCAATTATTGCTTCCTGCTCAGTGGTAGATGACGTTGGATTAGTCATAAAACATTTGATAATGTGTCCTCATTATCCTGAATCCTGGAACCTTTTTGAGTCAATCCGGTTTCCGTACAAATAACTTGTAGTGGTTTATCCCAAGGTTCAATAGGTATATGAGACAAATAGGCAAAATCAAAGACAATTCCGATAGTCGGCTTTGTCTGCCATTGCGGTAAACTGAGCAAGCGATCGTAATATCCGCCGCCATAACCCAAACGATATCCTTGATAGTCGCAAGCCACACTGGGTACAAGAATCAAATCTACTTCGGTAACATCTAATAGGGGAGCGTCGGGATGTGGTTCTGTTATGCCATAAGCACCGTTTTGGATAGAATCACTCGGTGTCCAAGTATGCCAATATATGGATTTATCAACGCAGCGAGGAAATCCCCAACGGTATTTGGTGTTTGTAAATAGGGGACTGAGGTCAGGTTCTTTGCGAAAGCTGAAATAAGCAAGTATTGTTTTTGCTTGGGTGAATAAAGTAGAGTTTTGTAAATGAGAGCATAAGCGATCGCTTTTTTCTCTCCATTCTCCAACGGACATTGATTTACGTCTTTTAAGTAGAGTGCGGCGCAGTTGTGCTTTATTTAGTTGATGATTGACTTTGTCCATATAAATAAAAATATTCAAAAAAATAAGCTGGGCATCGCCCAGCTTGTATCACTCTACATTCAGCAGTACATTGTTATGCAGCGTGTTGACGATACCACTCAATGGTATTCTTTAGCCCTTGCTCAAAGCTCACCTGAGCCGTGAAATTAAAGGCAAGATTTGCCCGTTCAGTATCTAAACAGCGGCGGGGTTGACCATTAGGCTTATCAGTTTGCCACACAATTTCCCCCTTAAACTCCATCAATTCGCAGATTAGAGTTACTAAATCAAGAATGGAGATTTCATAACCTGTTCCCAAATTAACTGGTTCCGATTCATTATAGAATTGAGTCCCCATCACAATCCCCCGCGCTGCATCTTCTGAATAGAGAAACTCACGGGTAGGACTGCCATCACCCCAAACTGCAAGTTGCTTTTCTGCATTAATTTGGGCTTCGTGAACTTTGCGAACTAACGCTGGAATGACATGAGAACTTCCGGGGTCAAAGTTATCTTCTGGGCCATATAAATTTACTGGCAGTAGGTAAATCCCATTAAAACCGTACTGCTGACGGTAAGATTGCAATTGAACTAAAAGCGCTTTTTTTGCAATTCCGTAAGGGGCGTTGGTTTCCTCTGGGTAGCCATTCCACAGATCGTCTTCTTTGAATGGCACTGGAGTGAATTTAGGATAGGCGCAGATTGTGCCAACACAAACAAATTTTTCTACTCCCGCTTGGTAAGCAGCATGAATGAGCTGGGTTCCCATGATCAAGTTATCGTAGAACAACTCTGCGGGTTTTTCACGGTTTAAACCGATACCACCGACATGAGCTGCTAGATGGATGATTATGTCTTGCTGGTCAACTGCACGTTGGCTATTTTCCCAGACACGCAAATCGTGATCGCGCGATCGCGGTATTGTAATTTTCTCGCGATCGGCTCCTGCTTTACACAGTTGATCTATCACCTGACGGCCTAGAAACCCCGATCCACCAGTGACTAGAATCCGTTTATTTTTTAGTTCTAAGGCGGTCATATTTTATCCTCTGTGATGCCAAATCAGAAGTGCAAAGCGCCCAGTGTTTGACGAATAGTCGCAATGTCATCTGGAAATTGCGAACCTTTTCCATTGGGTGAAGTATGACCCAATGCTTGTAAGTCTGCTTCTACCATTAGGGAAACTAGTTCTTCAAAGGTTACTGATGGTGCCCAGCCCAAGTTCTGCCGTGCTTTGGTAGAATCGCCAATCAACAACTCTACTTCAGATGGACGCAGGTAACGCTCATCAAACTCTACATAATCTTGCCAATTAAGATTCACATAACTAAATGCCAGTTCCAAAAACTCTCGTACCGAGTGGGTTTCACCAGTAGCAATTACGTAATCGTCTGGCTGGTCTTTCTGCAACATCAACCACATTGCTTTGACGTAATCCTTCGCATAGCCCCAATCTCGCTTGGCATCTAGATTACCCATATAAATCTTTTTCTGCTTCCCAGCAACGATACCAGCTACCGCTCTAGTAATTTTGCGGGTTACAAAGGTTTCACCCCGCCGTGGTGACTCGTGGTTAAAAAGTATGCCATTACAAGCAAACAAATTATAAGATTCACGATAATTTACAGTTTGCCAGTGAGCGTAAACTTTCGCACAGGCATAGGGACTGCGGGGATAAAAGGGCGTTGTCTCAGTTTGAGGTATTGCTTGTACTAAACCGTACATTTCTGAAGAACCCGCCTGGTAAAATCGCACCTGAATTCCGGTACGATGCTGGTAGTCTCGAATTGCTTCCAACAGACGCAATGTCCCCATTCCTACTGCATCTACTGTATATTCTGGTGAATCAAAGCTGACTCTGACGTGGGATTGAGCGCCGAGGTTGTAAATTTCTACTGGCTTTACTTCTTCTAAAATACGCCGTAACGTTGTACCGTCTGTCAAGTCACCGTAGTGAAGAAACAAGCGCACTCCCTCTTTGTGGGGGTCTTCGTAAATGTGATCGATGCGGTCTGTGTTGAAGGTAGAAGTCCGGCGAATTACCCCATGAACCTCATAACCTTGTTCCAACAAAAACTCACTTAGATATGAACCATCTTGTCCAGTAATACCAGTAATCAACGCTCGCTTCTGTTGCGTCATGCTCAATTATCCCTTATTGTCTTTGATTAAAAAGTTACAGCCAATCTGATACAACCTAGCAACTAATTGCTGAATTGCCTAATGGGAAACCTACGAGTTCTTGTTTTTATGAGACTTTTTCCGTAAATAAATATACTGAAGAAAAAGCAATTTAGCACGTAAGTCCAACATTTAGATAACTCAAAATTATTTAATTATGTATATTTTCTTTTACCAGACGATCGAGATTATTTTTATATATATTTTTTGTCAAAACTTCATATATCTCTAGTTATGTGAAGACTTAATAAAATAGCCATTTGAAATTAGACTTCTGGCAAAAGTACCAAATATCCACACTCACAGAAGTCTGAATTAAGTAGAAAAGCACAAATGATAGAAATAAACATGAGCAATCCTGTGAGGGGAGAATTGGTACTTAGGGGCATTAACTGCCCCACAGAATCCACCCTAAGTATTTACTTAGTATGCGCCGTTATTTTTGGGTAGAATTACTACATCAACAGTTTTCAAGATGATCCATAAATCAAGCCAGAAATTCCTAAATTTGACATAATGCAGGTCTATTTGGACTCTCCGAGGATAGGGAATGTCATTACGCCCAGATACCTGCCACAAACCAGTAATTCCTGGACGGATTGTTAAAATCTCATCAATGTGATAACCGTATTTTGGAAGTTCTTCTCTTACCAAGGGTCGGGGCCCGACTACACTCATATCCCCTTTTAAAACGTTCCAGAACTGGGGAAATTCGTCTAAGCTAGTAATTCGCAAAAATCGACCAATTTTGGTAATCCGGGGGTCTTGTTTTAGCTTAAAACTGCTCTCAAATTCTTGTCGCAATTCGGGCGATGTTTCCATCATTTGCATGAGGATTTCATCCGCATTGCTTACCATTGTTCGGAATTTAATACAATTAAACGCTTTGTAATTTTTCCCTACCCGTTCCTGGACATAAAATATTGGCCCTTCTGAGCTGAAGGCAATCAGCAAGGCCAAAATTAAGTAGACGGGGAAGAACAAAATCAATACCGACAGCGAAAACACTATATCGAACAGTCGCTTGGCAAACTCTCCGTTTAAACCCTGAAAAGATAAACCTTTGGGCTTAACTTTTGGCGTCTTCGTTTTTTGACCGCGTTTTAAGAAACGCACAGACGCTCTAGTGTCTTGCCTTACGCCTCGCTTGCCGGAGAGGAGTGAGCTCTGGGCAGTCATCATACTCCTTAATAATCCACACCACACATAGTCCCAATATTAAAGCCAAAATGAGATGCTTCTGGGGGAAATTGCCAAAAGCCTAAAAAAATAAGACGTTAATCAAGACCATCATTGCAAAAATGGTCTTTTTTCGTTGCACTTGTTTACAAAATCTAGATAACGATCTGCAAAGATTTGCGGTGAAAACTGCGCAGCGTGCGATCGCATATACTCAGAATTGAATGAACCCTCATACATTTCAAATTTTTCTACTGCCTCCACCAAAGCCGCCTCTGTTTGCGTCTTGAAAAATATACCTGTCCCTGTATCCGCATCAGAGCGAATATCTCGCACTGTTTCTAAAGCACCCCCTGCACCATAAGCAATCACTGGCGTGCCGCAAGCTTGTGCTTCCACTAAGGCAATACCAAAATCTTCACAAGCTGCATATACAAACGCCTTAGCCCTAGACATATATTTTTTTACCACATTATCGGGTTGCCATCCCAGTATTTGGATATTAGAGTTTGCCATCTCGCGAATCTTGTTCATTTCATCTCCTGTACCAATGACTACTAACGGTCGTTTTAGTTGATTAAAAGCCTTGACAATCAACGATATTTGCTTGTAACTCACTAACCGGGAAACTGTCAGGTAGAAGTCTTCTTTCTCAGACAGAAACAGAAATTGAGCAATATTCACTGGTGGGTAAATGACTGTTGCTTCTCGTCGATAGCAACGCCAAATCCGCCGAGCTGTATGTTGCGAGTTGGCAATGAAATAATCAACGCGATTGGCACTCAATACATCCCACTGGCGCAAACGATGTAATAAATATCGCGTCACCCATCCAGGTAAGCCACTACCCAGTTTGCTGTGGTGCAGATAATCAAAGGTCAAGTCCCAGGCATAGCGCATAGGGCTGTGACAGTAGCAAATATGCATCTGTTCGGGAGTGGTAAGGATTCCTTTGGCAACAGCATGGGATGAAGACAGAATGACATCATAATGCCGCAAATCCATTTGTTCAATTGCCAAGGGCCACAAAGGCAAGTATTTTTGTATACCGTTGCGGGCATAAGGAAAGTTCTGGAGAAACGTCTTACCAATTTGACGCTTATATAAATAACTTTCAGGATTGCTGGATTCAAAATCGATGAGAGCATACAAATCAGCATCAATGTGATTCAAAATTTCTCGGACAACGAGTTCTGAACCACCGGTGGCTTTGGGTGTTAGCCACTCATGAACCAGAGCATATTTCAAGGGCACAGCTAACTTGAATAAATGGAAAATACAAAGGCCAACTTGATGACGTTAACTTAAAAGTTTCCTCTTGTGATTAATTAACGGGAAGCGCCCCAGATTAGCACATAAGACGGAATCTTTCCCTTAGAGGTTCCAGATGGATACTACAACCTGATAATCTCAGATTGGGCATGGGGCATTGGGCATTGGGCATTAGTTATTTCTTTTTGTCTCCCTAATTCCTAGTCCCCAGTCCCTACTCCCTCGATGAAAACTGATATGAAAGGGTGAATTTATGCGAATTCTGATTATGGGTGGTACTCGGTTCATTGGTGTTTATTTGACTCAATTACTGGTGGAACAAGGACACGAGGTGGTGCTGTTCAATCGTGGAAATCGGCCAGCACCTTCTTTAAAGGGAGTAGGACAAATTATAGGCGATCGCACTGATGCTACTCAATTAAAAGCAAAATTATCACAAGAAAGCTTTGATGTCATTTTTGACAATAACGGGCGAGAACTTACTGATACTCAACCATTAGCAGAAATTTTTCAAGACCGAGTGCAACATTTTGTGTATATGAGTTCTGCGGGAGTATATCTCAAATCCGATCAATTGCCACATGTAGAAGGCGATGCTGTAGATCCCAAAAGTCGTCATAAGGGTAAACATGAAACAGAAGCTTACCTGACTCAATTGGGATTACCTTTTACTTCCATTCGTCCTACTTATATTTACGGGCCTCGTAATTATAATGAGTTGGAAGGCTGGTTTTTTGATAGAATTGTGCGCGATCGCCCCGTTCCTATTCCCGGAAATGGTTTGCATATCACCCAGCTAGGTCATGTAAAAGACTTGGCGCTGGCAATGACTCAGGTTTTGGGCAATGAAAAAGCCATAGGACAGATTTATAATATCTCTGGCGATCGCTTTGTCACTTTTGATGCTTTAGCCCGTGCTAGCGCTATTGCGGCTGGCAAATCACCCGATGCTGTCAAAATCGTCCACTACGACCCGAAAAAGTTTGATTTTGGCAAACGCAAAGCTTTTCCGATGCGGGTGCAGCATTTCTTTGCTTCGGTAAATAAAGCGCAAACAGAATTAAATTGGCATCCTGAATATGATTTGATTTCTGGTTTACAAGACTCTCTGGAAAATGATTATTTGGCTAATGCAAAAGATAAAGCTGAAGTAGATTTTTCTGTAGATGAGGAAATTTTAAAAGCGTTGTGAGTAAAGATGTTTAGGGGCAGACAGCGATATGCCCCTCACATCTTCAAAACTCATCAGGGTTAACACCTAACTCGCGCAGTTGTGCTGCTAATCTGTCAGCACGTTGACTTTCTCGTTCTAGTTTTTCTAGCGGTGTGGGCAGCCAATTCCCACTTGCATCATACCAACGTAGCCACAATCGCTCAATTTGTTGGTAAGAACCTTGCCAAAGTCCTAAGCCCAGTTCCAAACCCGGCATCCACACCCGTGGGGTACTCAAGTCCAATTCGCTGTAACGGTCTGCAACTAATTGGAATGCTTGGAGTTTGTCAGTGTAGCGGTCAAACACAATGTAGTAAGGAACTCGCAAAATCCGCTCATAAACTTCCCATTTGGTCGGTGGTTGGTTAATTTCCCGCAGAGTTTGTCCTAAGTCTTCTTTTTCAGTGCCAGGAGAAAGCAATTCTACCACTACAAAAGGAGCAACCCCTTCTTGCCAGATGACGTAACTTAGACGCAAGTTTTGCTGTTCGTAGAGACGTGAAACTCCCACAGCTGCAAACCAGTCTGGGCGTTTGTACCATAGTGTATGCCGGAGGTCATAATAAAGATTTAAGTCACTGGCTACAAATACCTCCTCTGTTGGATAGTTAGGTGGACGGAAGGTTTCGCGCAGAAGTTGGGGCTGAAAAAGGTGAAATTCGTCAGGCAAACCAGAGTCCTCCGGGTATTCACTGGGAAGATCGTACATGGTTGGTAAGACTTCTTTAGGAGATAGAGGCGGGTCTGTTTGGTACATAAAGGGAATCCTGACCGACTAATTTTAAGTTAACGGATCGCGGTAAAGATTGAGTCAAAATCAAAAATATTTTCTTCTACCTGAGAAAGACGCGATAAATTGCGTTTTTAGTCTTTACTGAAATAGGAATGAAAATTTTCTCTATTAGTCAGGCAAATCTTTTTGAAAATTGCCTGAATGCTACTGAAACTAGTTTCTCTAAATACCATTGTTGGTTGATAAAATGAGCCAGATTGTGCAATATCCACTCCACAATGTACTAGAAGCCCGTGCGCGTTTAGGTGAAGGGCCTATCTGGGATTCTACCCAAAACCTAATTTACTGGGTTGATATTTACAACCATCGAGTGCATCAATTCGACCCTGCAACAGGAAAAAATCGCTTTTTTGATGTGGGAGATGTGGTAGGTGCGATCGCAACAGCAGGTGCAGATAGATTAATTATGGCACTACGTCATCACCTAGCATTTCTCAACACCCAGACAGGCGAAGTTACTCCCATTTTGGAGATTGAAGCAAATCTGCCAGAGAACCGTCTCAATGATGGCAAATGTGACCCTCAAGGCCGCTTTTGGATCGGTTCAATGTCTTCTTCAGAAAAACCCCATGCTAGCCTCTATCGTTATGATGCTGATGGCTCATTACATGTGATGGAAACAGGATTGACTATCTCTAATGGGTTGGGTTGGAGTCCAGATCAGAAGACATTTTATTTAGCTGATTCTCCTCACCAAAAAATCTATGCTTATGACTTTGATTCAGTAACAGGTAATATTATCAACCGCAGAACTTTTGTTGATTTAACTCATGAATCTTTCCATCCAGATGGGTTAACAATAGATAGTCAAGGAAATATTTGGTCAGCGATGTGGGATGGGTGGTGTGTGATTCGTTTCAATCCCAAGGGTGAAGAAATATTGCGGATTAATCTACCCGTTCCACTCGTAACGAGTTGTACCTTTGGTGGCAAAGATTTGCAAACACTCTACATTACTACCGCTTCAGTTGGACTCAGCCAAGCGGAGATAGAAAAAAGTTTCTACTCAGGTGATTTGTTTGCTCTCCAAACTGATGTTACTGGATTACCTAGCTATAATTTTGATAAATAAAGTATTAGCTATGTAAAAGTGAAGCGCTAAATTTGCCTCTCGTATTTGTTCAACTCAACTCCTTACTTGTTTGCGAATTCTAAAAATTCCGAGTTCCGAGTTTTGATCTCGAAGTTTCCAGTTCTGATCCTGAAGTTTCGAGTTTTGAATCTCAAGTTTCGAGTTCTGATCTCGAAATTCCGAGTTCTGATCTCGAAATTCCGAGTTTTGATCTCGAAGTTTCCAGTTCTGATCCTGAAGTTTCGAGTTTTGAATCTCAAGTTTCGAGTTCTGATCTCGAAATTCCGAGTTTTGAATCTCGAAGTTTCCAGTTCTGATCCTGAAGTTTTGAGTTTTGATCTCACAATTCCGAGTTTTGCTCTTGAAATTCCGAGTTTTGAGGTTGCTGCCAATATTCCTGTGTAGCTTATTCGTGGTTCACTTTACATCTAATAGGGTATTTTCCTTAATTGGATTTTGCGGCAAAAGATAAATACCACCAGAAATTAAAGTTAGGGCAACAGAAACCCAAAAGGCAATCAGAGAGGGAGTTTGCCACACTTCAGGTAAGGGTGCAATTAAAAGTGCGATCGCCACTATTTGACTAACAGTTTTGAGTTTACCCCAAATATTCGCCCCGGTAATCGTCGTTTGATTCACCCGCCAACCAGCGATCGCTAATTCCCGCGCTAAAATCAAAAATACTCCCCAAGCCGGTATTTTTTCTAGTTCAATCAAAACCATCAATGGCGCTAGTACCAGAAATTTATCCACTAAGGGGTCGAGAAATTTACCCAACTCACTAATTTGGTTGAGTTTCCGCGCCAAATAGCCATCTAACCAATCAGTTAACGCCGCAACGATAAAAATCGCCAAACATATCCACCTAGCTTGTGGTGTGGGATTGTACAAGCCATAAAGCAGAAATGGTACACCTAGAAGGCGAGAGAAGGTAATCCAGTTGGGTAGCGTCATTGAAAATTCAAAATTCAAAATTAACAAGTGTAAAGCAACAACCTGGCAAGCAAATATGCAAAATATATGCAGATTAGTGTATCTGAGTGTGCCTGCGTGGGAAAATCTGTTTTCTGAAGCTCTCTTAAAACAATACTATGACTGAACACACAGACTCTCAATTCCGCATCGAACGCGATTCGATGGGCGATCGCCAAATTGCTAGTAGCGTTTATTACGGTATACAAACGCTACGAGCCATAGAAAACTTCCCCATTAGCGGCATTAAGCCTTTAGCTACCTACGTAGATGCAGGATTAATCATTAAAAAAGCTACAGCAATTGTCAATGGAGAACTAAATTGCATTCCCCAAGATATTAGTCAGGCGATTGTCCAAGCAACTGATGAAATCTTAGCTGGGAAGTTCCGAGATCAATTTGTTGTGGATGTTTATCAAGCGGGTGCTGGAACATCCCATCACATGAATGTCAATGAAGTTCTCGCAAATCGCGCCTTAGAAATACTTGGTGAAGAAAAGGGCAATTACAAACGTGTTAGTCCTAATGACCACGTTAATTATGGGCAGTCTACCAATGATGTGATTCCGACTGCAATTCGGATTGGTGGATTATTGGCATTATCTAAAACATTACACCCAGCAATAGATGGTGCGATCGCATCTTTAGAAAACAAAGCTGTAGAATTTCAAGATATCGTCAAATCTGGCAGAACTCACTTACAAGACGCAGTACCAGTGCGCTTGGGTGAGAATTTTCGGGCTTGGGCGCAAATTCTTACAGAACACCAAAACCGGATTTATACCGCCTCTGGTGATTTGATGGTGCTGGGTTTGGGAGGTAGTGCAGCCGGAACGGGATTAAATACTCATCCTTTGTATCGCGCCCGCGTGGTAGAAGTTCTTTCAGAATTGATTGATACTCCTTTAGAACCTGCACCCCATCTCATGGCAGCTATGCAGAGTATGGCGCCATTTGTAAATGTTTCCGGTGCTTTGCGGAACCTAGCCCAGGATTTAGCCAAAATATCTCATGATTTACGGTTGATGGATTCGGGGCCGAAAACTGGTTTCAAAGAAATTCAACTGCCTCCAGTGCAACCCGGTTCCTCGATTATGCCAGGGAAATATAACCCAGTGATGGCAGAGATGACATCAATGGTGTGTTTTCAGGTGATGGGTTACGATAGTGCGATCGCTTTAGCCGCCCAAGCCGGACAATTAGAATTAAATGTGATGATGCCGCTAATTGCCTATAACTTGATTCACAGTATCGAAATTCTCGGCAATACCATCGCTGCACTCACCGAACGCTGCATTGAGGGAATTACTGCCAATCAGGAACGTTGTTTAGCTTATGCTGAAGGCAGTTTAGCTTTAGTAACCGCCCTAAATACCCACATCGGTTATTTAAATGCCGCAGCTGTCGCCAAAGAATCTTTAGAAACTGGTAAATCTTTACGGCAAATTGTTTTAGAACGCGGATTAATGAATGAAACAGATTTAGCCACAGTGTTAAATCTAGAACAAATGAGTGGTATCGTACCACTCAAAACAGAATAATAGATTATGGGGCATGGGGCATGGGGCATTGGGCATTGGGCATGGGGCATTGGGCATTGGGCATTGGGCATTGGACATTGGACAATAATTAATAGTTCTTCTTCCCCTGCTTCCCCTGCTTCCCCTACTTCCCGTGCTTCCCCTACTTCCCCTGCTCCCCCTGCTCCCTCTATCCCCTACCTATACCATGCAGACTCAAAAACCAGCTGTTAGTCTCATTCGGGCTACATCTTACGAACGAGAGGCTTTACGAGAATCTTTAGTCACACTGCTGGAACCTTTTGGAGGAATGGCAGCGTTTGTAAAAAAAGGCGATCGTGTTTTACTCAAACCGAATCTACTTACCGGATCGCGTCCTGGTAAAGAGTGTATCACCCGTGCCGAACTAGTTTATGAAGTTGCCCAAATGGTAATTGAAGTTGGCGGTAAGCCATTTTTGGGCGATAGTCCTGCTTTTGGTAGTGCCAAGGGTGTAGCAATAGCAAATGGCTATCTGCCTATTTTAGAAGAACTCAATCTTCCCATCATCGATTTTCACGGTCAGCGTTACCAAACCGTTAGTGACAATTTTAACCATCTGCGACTGTCTAAAGAAGCAATGGAAGCAGACGTAGTGATTAACCTACCGAAAGTTAAATCACATGCCCAGTTAACATTAACACTGGGTGTAAAAAACTTGTTTGGTTGCGTTCCCGGCAAAATGAAAGCTTGGTGGCACATGGAAGCGGGAAAAGACGCGAATAGATTTGGTGAAATGTTAGTAGAAACTGCCAGGGCAATTAACCCTAACTTAACGATATTAGATGGTATCATCGGTCATGAAGGAAATGGCCCCAGCAACGGGGAACCTCGCCAACTGGGCATTTTAGCAGCCGCATCAGATATATTTGCCTTAGATCGGGCAATGGTAGAAATCCTCAATGTTTCTCCTGAACAAGTGCCCACAGTTGCAGCTTCTCAAAGGCTAGGAGTTTGTCCAGAACTTGCTGCCATAGAGTTTCCACATTTAAATCCTGACTTATTAAAAATAGAAGATTGGCGACTACCAGACAATTTAATACCCATTGATTTTGGTATGCCCCGCGTCATTAAGTCTACCTTTAAGCATCTTTACACCCGATTTATCAAGGAACCAATCAGTGTTTATGGAAGGCAGTAGGGGGTGGGGAGAAATCAATTCAAAATTCAACTTGCGCTTCTAGCGCACCAAAGGTGCGACTCAAAATTCAAAATTGTACACTTACAGGGAAGCAAGCTACGCGCAGCGTCTGTCTGCGACACGCTGCGCGAACGTAGAGAAGAAAAAGACAAGGGGAGAATAACCCATGCGCCATGCCCAATGCCCCATGCCCCATGCCCAATGCCCAATGCCCCATGCCCAATGCCCAATGCCCAATGTCCAATCCCCAATCCTCAATTTAGTGCAAACGTCGTTACAGCAATTTCATTTATTAGCAGAGTAATCTGTAATTACCCTCCGATTGCTTAACTAAACCGCCCTATTATATTTAGTGGCGGTTTTTTTAGCTGATTAATTTGTTATACAATTTCTCGTCTGAGATTTTGATTTATTCAAAAAGTTATACGGATTTAGAATCTGGAAATTGGGATTGGGTATTTTGTTCAGATATGGGGATTTGGTAATAACTTACTACACCTCTAGGCTACCTTCTAAAACTTGTTTACTCTATCTTTATGTAGATTGACAAAACGGCTGTAATATTACATAGATTGCAAAATTTAAATTCTTAAATATTTGTTTAGTGATATCACTGAATCCATTCAGCCTTATACAGTTAATGTATCTGTGTTTATTCGGTAGTTATCATTGGTTACAAAAATCATTACTACTATTTCTTCTCTGGTGTCAAATATTTTGTGTATAACTACTATATAACAATCAAAAGCACTGAATATCTATCAGTGCAATTGCGGTTTTGTGTCCTGTATCACAAATTAGCAATTCCAGTAAAATGACCTTATCAAAAGCTTTATAGAATGTTATAATCATGAAGTATCGGATAAATATGTTTTGCTAATTAATCTTTAATCAGCGAAAAAATGTAACTTATGATGCTGTCAAAGTTTGCTTTGCGTATGCAACCCGTTACACCATACAAGGAAACACCTGAAAATATTAATTACAAAATAAAACATGATTTGTTGACTTGTAACTTTGTATTAAGAATTCCATGTATAAAAAGGCTACTATGACAGTTGTATAACTGATTTAAATTGTAGAATGCTACACATTTTACAGTTTAAAAATAGCTAAAATAGCATTAATACTCTCACTCAGAGAGTAAACCTACACAGTGTTGCGAAGAACTTCAATTTTGTATGAATTCAAATAGCCAGTCTGCCAATGCCGATACATATTCCCAACGTTTGGCAGACATTGTGGGAACTGCGATCGCTCTGTTGACTCTTACCCTACCCGTATTTGTCATCGCCCACTATTCTTCAACTAATGTTCAAAATAACCAGCAACCTCTGATCCAAAACATACAAACAAATCAAGATTGATCGAGCTTACCAGTCGCATTTTCTCATGAGGATATCTACAAAAAAGCAGAACACTGATTTTGTAGAGAATCTCTGAAGATGTGGATGTAGTTAGTCAAAAATAAGCTAAATCTGGATTGTGTGACTATAGATTTCAGTTGTCTTAAACGTTGTTAGGACAGAAATCCCTCTAACAGTAATTAAGGACGGAAGATATCCATCATACCCTCTTGGAAAAAGCGTTGCGAAGTTTGCTCGTAACGCTTTTTCTATTTTTTGGCTAATTCAAGGGAATAGGTTACATCTGAAAGTTTCTTCCCCAGTGCCCTATGCCATAGAACAAATACCTTGGGAAGAGATCCATATTGCCCTAAAATTCTACACGGGGAGCGAAGCTGACAGAGTGCCCCCATGATTCACAGTTATCAGAGGAGTTTTTTGTGGACTTATCTCGTATTCCTGCCCAACCGAAACCTGGTCTAATCAACGTTCTGATTGAAATTACTGGCAAAAGTAAAAATAAATACGAATACGACAAGGAACTACAAGCTTTTGCTCTAGACCGAGTACTTTATTCCTCAGTACAATATCCTTATGACTACGGCTTTGTACCCAATACTTTGGCTGATGATGGCGATCCCCTAGATGGTATGGTCATAATTGATGAGCCGACCTTTCCCGGCTGTATTATTGCTGCGCGACCAATTGGCTTTTTGGAGATGATTGACGGTGGCGATCGCGATGAAAAAATCCTTTGTGTTCCTGACAAAGATCCGCGCTACACTCAAGTAAAATCCCTGAAAGACATAGCACCACACCGCTTAGATGAAATTGCTGAATTTTTCCGTAGTTATAAAAATTTGGAAAAAAAGGTGACTGAAATTCTCGGTTGGCAAGATGTGGACAAGGTTGCAGCAATAGTTGAAAAATCCGTCAAAGCTTATAGAGGATAATAGAGGAGTTAAGAGTTAGGAGTTAAGAGTTAAGAGTTATGAATTTTTATTCCTAACTCCTCACTCCTAACTCCTCACTTCACTTTGCTAACTTTCCCTTGTTACGGATTTTAAAATCTGCCACCAACCCTAAACCAGAATGCAGCGTACTCTCCTTTTGGCAAAAATTCATAACTGCACCCTTACAGGGGCAAATATCAACTACGTAGGTAGTATCAGTATTGATGAAATCCTTTTGGAAAAAGCTGGTATCTTACCTTATGAGCAGGTGCAAGTAGTTAATAGTGCCAACGGTCAGCGCTTTATTACTTATGCGATCCCCGCTCTAGCTCATTCAGGAATCATTGAGCTAAATGGGGGTGCGGCACGTCTAGGCATTATTGGCGATCGCTTGATTATAATGACTTACGGGCAGTTCACTCCAGAAGAGTTAAAAAGTTACTCTCCTACGGTAGTCATTGTGGACGAAAAAAACAGGCTGTTAGAAGTGCGGCGCTACGATGACCTGCTCACTAAGGTCTAATTTCAAGGAAAATGTCAAATTTTGAGTTGTCGGATTCCCAGAGCTACATAAGAGAAAAGTCATCTACCCTGCCAAGTAGCCCAGCAGGTGAGTTTATCGTGCAATTCTGGGGGGTAAGAGGTTTAATTCCTACTCCTAGTAGCAATACCAGTCGTTATGGTGGTAATACCGCTTGTGTAGAAATACATGTAGCTGGGAAACGCTTGATTTTTGATGGCGGTACAGGCTTACGCATATTGGGTAAAACTTGGCAAGAACTGCAACAGCCACTAGAAGCCCATTTATTTTTTACCAACTGCCAATCAAACCGAATTCAAGGATTTCCCTTTTTTGCTCCTGCATTTATTGGAGAAAATTGCTTCCATATTTACGGCACAGCGGCCTCAAATGGAGCCTCAATCAAACAATGTCTGTACGATCAGATGCTCCAGCCACACTTTCCTTACCCTTTACAGGTAATGCAGTCAGAATTGCAATTTTACAATCTGACCCCAGAAAGTGACGTAAAGTTAGATGATGTCACCATTACAATTGCATTAATTAATCAAACTCAGCGGTCAGTTGGCTACCGAGTTAGTTGGCAAGAGTATAGTGTTGCTTATATCACAGATTTGCACCAAAATGCCGATCAAGTGGAGCGAGAACGGATTTCAGAGTTGATTAAAGGCGTTGATTTGCTGATTGCCAATGCCACTTACACTCCGCCTACATCTCACAACCATGATTCTGCTGATTTACTCTGGCAAGCTGCGGTGAATGCAGCTCTTAGTGCTGGCGTTAAACGGCTAGCCATTTCTCATCATCACCCAGATGACCATGATGATTTTCTTGACCAGGTTCAAGTCGATATTAAATCTGCTTTTCCTCAAGCCATATTAGCCCATGAAGGTCTAGTATTAGCTGTTGGTAAGTGAATTAATCTTGTTGGTATGAGCTGCAAAAAAGCTCGCTTAATCAGCGACCATTAGACCTGGAGCGATCGCACCCTTTTTTAACTATATTTTAGTTGAAGTCGGGCTTGCTGGCGCTGAGAAATTAGATGTAGCCTCACAAAGAGCATTCCCAGCCTCTGGCTGGGAACGAGAGAAAGCTTTTCTAGACTGTCTAATATGCTTAAGTTGACACCAATAACAGATGTGTTCTACGAAGCATTTTGCAACTCGGCTGTGCGGACTGAAAGCTGCTCTGTCTTATTACCTCGTTGCACTTTTACCTGTAATACTTGACCAAGGCGACTGTCTTCCACAACATTCTGCAATTGTTCGGCACTGGTAATAGCTTTACCATCAATTTGCAGAATTACATCCCCGCGTCGGATACCCGCAGATGCCGCTGGAGAATTGGGAACAACTCGCATCACAAAAACACCATTGATTTCTGGTATCTGAATCGGAGAGTTGGGATCGGTGTTATTTTGCTTGGCGAGATCGGGTGTCAAAGTTAGCATTTGCACGCCTAGATAGGGATGAGCAACTTTGCCATCGCGTTGTAGTTGCGCGGCGATCGCTTTAGCTTTATCAATAGGAATGGCAAACCCAATACCCATTGCATCAGGGCGAATGGCTGTGTTAATACCAATCACTTCCCCTTGACCATTCAATAGTGGCCCGCCAGAGTTACCAGGGTTAATAGCAGCGTCTGTCTGAATGAAATCCAAACGTTTATCACTAATGCCAACTTGGGCACTAGAACGTTTGAGGGTACTGACAATTCCTAAAGTAACGGTATTATCAAATCCCAAAGGATTACCGACTGCGATCGCCCAGTCTCCTACTTGGACATTAGTGGAAGAACCCAAAGGCGCGACTGGTAAATCGTTACCAGCGTTAATTTTGACTACTGCCAAATCTGTAACTTCATCAATACCTTGAACTTTTCCTTCAAAGGTGCGACCATCTTTGAGTCGGACTGTTACTTTATCGGCCTTATCGACCACATGAGCATTAGTCATAACTAACCCGCTCTTGTCAATAATGAAACCTGAGCCTAAACCACGTAACTGCTCAGACGGCGGCATCTGTTGGGAGAAACCGTCACCAAAAAACCGACGGAAAAAGGGGTCTTCCATAAATGGATCGACGCGGCGAGTAATTGTTCGCTCAGTATCAATGCGGACAACTGCTGAACCAACACGATTCACTGCTGCTGTCACAAAGCTACTGCTTCCGATCGCAGCACTAGCTGGTGATTGCCGTTGAGCAATTAAATTTGAAGTATCAACAGTTATTGTGGGTGCTGGTTCGGCTTGAGAGGGTAACACTTGCAATGTGCTAACCGCTAGCACAACTCCTAGCGCGATCGCTAAAACATGAGTACTTAGTTGCCGTAAAGACCGAGATATTTTGGAAAATCGCATAATCACAACCTAATTTATAAGCTTAATTGTTGCTTAGTCGTGACAAATCTATTTACAGTTATTTTTATTTTAGGTTTCGCTTGCTCTTTACCCTACTGGGGTTAGGGCATTTTGCGAACTACCTGTAATCAACTTAATAGAAAATTTAACCCAAAAGCTATTATGGACATTACCCTTTCAAGTTCGGTTTTTACCCATCAATAAAACTTTTGGATTGCGAATAACATTAGTCCGCTCTCTGTTCTAACTGTAGATTATGGAAGTCCCTAACTTTTGTATAAAATTTCATTCCGATTAACTGCACCTAGCTGGGGTAAAGAGTTAATGGCTGAGTGGGGAGTGAGGTTAACAGGAACGGTTGGAGGTAATTGTAATTGTTTAACAACACTTTGCAAGAGTTGGTCTTGTCCAGTCCGCAAACCCCAGACATTTGTCCCACGGTTGATAATCGCAAACCAAACCAAACCGCGATCGCGTGTGGGCATTACTCCCGCTAAAGCGCTCACATCCCGGAGAGTACCAGTTTTGATCACAGTCGCTAGGGGAATGTGTCTAGTGTGTAGTGTCCCCCGGTGGTCGAATCCAGACATCGGGAATAAGTCAGCTAGATTCAGTTGATGGGCAGATGCTTCAGCTTGAATAGCCATAAACATGGCACACACAGCCCTGGGGGAAATGCGATTTTCCGGCCCCAATCCAGAACCATTGATTAACTGGATTTCCGCTTGTGGCACTCTCGCTAGATTAGCAGCAGTTGATTGGACTACAGGCGCTCCCCCTACTGAGTCTGCCAGCATCTCTGCCATATCGTTGTTACTATAAACGTTCATTTCCTTGAGCAGTTGCTTCAAGGGCAATGAGCGATGACGCAGTAACAAAGTTTGTTGAGGGTTTGGTTGCGCCTCAACTTTCACTGCACCCGCAATCACAACTTGAGGCTTGGGTGTTCCCTTGGGCATGATTGAGTGGGTGTAAATCGCAGGGCGTCCCCAAGTGGCCCGATTTAGCGTTTGCTTGAGCATCAGACCGGCTAGCATTGGCTGACGTTGAAAATTCATGGCAAAACTGCCAGTAATAATCAAATTTCCTTTTACTTGCTTGATGCCCATTTGATTGAGAGTATTACCAAGAGCGATCGCTTCTTCCCAAACAAACAAAGGATCGCCACGGCCTGTAACCACCAAATCGCCCTGCACAACTCCATTTACCACTGGGCCAGTGATACTCACCAAAGTATCAAATTGGTAATCTGGCCCCCAAGTTTTCAAAGCAACTAGTGAAGTGGCAATTTTGGTTAAAGAAGCAGCCGGCAGCGGTGTCGTACCTTGGTGATTTGCCATCAGCATTGGTCCCGACTGCATCCAAATTCCCTGACTCTCAGCCAGATTTTGCGCCACCACTTTTGATGTAATGAGCTTTTTCAAATATTCCTGCACTGTAGTCGCCCCAGTTGGATTTGGATCGGGGGCAAGAACAAAGCCAGGGCTACTTTGCCAAGTTAGTGCATCTAAGGCATCTAGAGGTTTGATTTGTACTCCAGCCATTTCCAGCCAAAGCGACACCAAACCTGAACCCAATAATTCCAGCATTTTTTATTCCTCTGTTAGGATCTCAAGCGTTGTTTACTGTGCTAATATACAAGCTTTTTTACAAAAATCAGTATTGAGTCATAATAACTGGTGTTTTTCTCATCTGTAAGTAGGGTGAATAATATTGTTTTCGCGCTAAAGACACGATAAATCGCCGCCTCTATAATAATCAGCCTTTTGTCTTGACAGCGATTCATCGCATCTCTTGCCTTAACCTACGCGCAGGGTGTCGCAGCCTGATAATAAAAGGCTTTATGCTGTGCGATCGCTCTTGGTAATTCCATAACCTTGAAACAAGGAAAGGGAAAGTATTCAAAATTCTCTCCCTTTTTTCCCTTAATACAACGTGAGTTCGATGAACCTCTCCCGGACAACCTCCCTCTCCCATAGGGAAAGGGAGGAGCAACGAGAAATTAGGGTTTTGGCTCCCCTCTGGGTGTCCAAGAGGGGTTGGGGGAGAGGTCAAAAAAGGGATTGTCGAACTCACGCTAATACACTAATCAGCATTCAAGTTGCATAATCAGAGCGGACATCTTATCCGCCCTACAAGATAGTGAGAAAATTTTAATATGCAAATTAGATGTGTTTTAGCTTACCTACTTTCTTTCTGGATGCGCTGCATCCTCTGGTGAAGGAGTACCCATCCGGTTAATTGTGGCAATCATCTGATACAAACGTCCCAAATCGCGTTGATTGAAGTATAAAATGAGGCGAGGTAATCCAACAGTTTCATCTTGTGCTTCTTGAGGTAATGCCTGACTTTTTTCAATTCTTCCTTGAATAATAATGTCGCTGAAATCAGCATTAAGTTGTTCTAAAAGAGCGTCTGATATATCTGTCTTCAGGCGGATGACTAACTTATTGCTTACATAGCGGCTGGAATGATAAACCTGGTAAAAACGGGTGATAGCGTCACAAGCCACATCCAGGTTATCTGTCACCGTGTAAAGGTTGGGGTCTTCAGGATTGACAAGACCGTTTTGCACTAATTGCTTATCAATATATTCGCTCCAAGAGCGCCAGTAATCACCACCAGGGCGATCGATTAAAACTAAAGGTACTGGCCCAAATTTACCAGTTTGGCTTAATGTCATACATTCAAAGGCTTCATCTTGAGTGCCAAAGCCTCCCGGAAACAAGGCTACAGCATCACTTTCTTTGAGGAGAAACAGCTTGCGGGTAAAGAAATATTTGAAGTTAATTAGCTTGGGATCGCCCTCTATAAAAGGGTTTGCTTGTTGTTCAAAGGGTAACTGAATGTTTAATCCAAAGGAATTTTCTCGTCCAGCACCTTCATGACCCGCCTGCATGATTCCACCACCACCGCCAGTCATCACCATAAATCCTAATTGAGAAACAGCGCGAGCAAACTCAAGGGCCATTTGGTATTCTGGCCTATCTGGCGCTAGACGAGCAGAACCAAAGATGGTGACTTTGCGAACGTGTCGGTAATCATAGAAAAGCTGGAAACCGCGCTCCATATCTGCTAATGCAGCGGATAATATTTTCCAATCGAGACGCTCAATTTCAGTATCAGCTAGACGAACAATAGTAGTAAGTGCTTGCTGAATAAATTGCCGATTTTTTAATGTCGGTAAACGAACGATCAATTCAGCGATATCCGCCTGTAAAGACTCTAATATGTCAAACGACGCAGATGAGGTCATGAGAACTGCTGCAACAATGGCACTATATTTTACGTGAACTACTCACACTCTAGCAAGCGAGAATAGCCTTCTGATGTGCAATTAGCAAATTTATAACTGGTTTTGAAGCTAGGAAATTCTAAAAATCTTTTTGATAAGGCTTGTTGCAATACTTCAACTGTTGGACACCATAACAAGTTCTCTTAGTAGATAGATTGACATAATTTACCTATTAAGGATAATTGCGGTCGCAATACATAGCAGATTTCAAGGAAGGTGAGGTACACAACGATTTGTCTGACCCAGGTATAAAGCTTGTTTTACTCCTGAATTCTGTATTCTGCGGTATATCGGAGTTTGTGTAAAATGATATGACTTACATCTATAGCGTATATCAAAAGAAAATTTTGTATCTTATTGCCAGATTTTTTGGGAATTAATGTCCATAATAAAAGCACTCTAACCCTAATCTAAGAAAGTAAAAAAGCTCTTTAAATCGCAATACCGTTCAGTTCAACCTAAAATCCTTGGTAGAGACACGAAATGGGACTAGGCTTCTCTACAAGACGCTGCGCGATCGCCCCACTATGCTAATGTCCCGCTGGCTAACGTGTCTTTACAGGTCAAAATCAGTACCAAAAATCCTTAACCCAAGCTTATTTCTCTAAAGGATGTTTGATCGCAAACTATATCAATTACGCTTAGACACATTAATTCATAATGTGATTTATTTATATAGTGCCTAAATCTTATAGAATATTTTCGCAAATCTAAGTAGGAAGATAGATGGAAGTTTCTGGACGCATCAATTACCCACTGAATCCTCCTCCCCCTCTTGAAGATTTTCCCGTCCTTCAAACTGAAAAATATACCCTACGGCTGGCTTCAACTGAAGAAGAATTAGAATCAATTTTTCGGTTGCGCTTTGAAGTTTTTAATCTTGAACTAGGCTTGGGGTTTTCTGCTTCTAATTTTACCCAGATGGATATAGATAAGTTTGATGCGGTTTGCCATCATTTAATCCTAATCTCCAAACATACGGGTAAAACGATTGGAACTTATCGGATGCAGACCTATATAATGGCTTCTCAAAGACTAGGCTTTGATGCTACCGATATATTTAATCTTAATGGAATTCCCAATTCTGTGCTTCAGGTATCAGTGGAAGTTGGGCGTGTATGTATAGCTAAAGAATATCGCAATAGTCAGGCACTTTTACTACTCTGGGAAGGGCTGGCAAATTATCTCATCTGGAGTAAAAACCAATATTTCTTTGGCTGTGCATCATTACTAACACAATGTCCTGGGCAAGCTACTTGCGCTTATGATTATTTTCGGCAGAATAACTTGATGCATCCAAGTATTTTGGTTTACCCAAATTCACAATTTTGTTTAGAACTGACTCAAAATTATCCAGGTTCATCTAATATTGAAATTCCTAAAATTTTGCAGGCTTACTTGAATATTGGAGCTAAAATATGCAGCCTTCCTGCTATTGACCGACACTTTAAAACTATTGATTTTTTAACTATATCTAATATTGCAGACTTTGGCAGATGGCGTTATCCAAACCTTCTCAAAAAACCCTTACCACAAATATAGCTAGATTTAGTGTATTTTATACTTTATTGACATCTCGGTTTCAAAACAAAATCCAGTTTTGCGGGATTTGATACAACCTTGCCCATTTCTTTTTGTAGTTAATAAAGGAGAGGTGTTGATTGCCAATCTTTCCAATCAAATTAAAGTCCAGTTGGCGATGTTTAACAAATAGGCTTTGCTTGAAGTCTTCGCTATGTCTACGATGGGCGTAGCTGCAACACCTCATCCAGTCCACTTAATTTAGATAATTTGAGAAAACTTTTTAGGAAACCCACTTATGCGCCATCTCAAATTTGCTCCGAGTTGGTTGCGATTTTTAACTATCTTCTTATTGACGATGGGTATATTATTTCGCTTTTCTAATCTTGATGGTAAAGTTTTTTGGCACGATGAAATTTATGCCTCATTGCGAACTTCTGGTTACACAATTAATGAAGCTAAACAGCAACTTTTTAATAATCGTGTGATTGGTAAAGAAAGTTTTGCTCAGTTTCAAGGTGTAAATCCAGAAAAAAGCTTAAATGACACAATTATGTCTTTAGCAAAACAAGATCCTCAACATCCGCCATTGTATTACATAATAGCTAGATTGTGGATGGAAATCTTTGGTAATTCGGTGACGGCTATTAGAAGTTTATCAGCCTGCATTAGTTTGCTGGTGTTCCCTTGTGTTTATTGGCTATGTCGAGAATTATTTAATGTGCCATTATCGGTTCCTGGTGTTGCGATCGCACTCATGGCTATCTCTCCAATTCATCTAGTATACGCCCAAGAAGCACAAGAATATATTCTTTGGTTAGTCACCATTTTACTATCTAGTGCGTCTCTGCTGCGAGCCATAAGGCTAGAAGATGAGCTAGCAGAAGAACGACAAAAACCAGATTTATTCGCTATTTGGAGCCTTTATGCAGTTACTTTAGCGATTAGTCTTTATACATTTCTTTGGAGTGCATTTGTAGCAGTTGCTCACGGAATTTATGTAATTACCGCTGCCAAATTTCAGTTTAATGAAACTGTTAGAACTTATCTGATAGCATCACTGGTAGCTTTTTTAGCTTTCATGCCTTGGATAACAGTTGTGATTGGTGAATTTTTTCAATTTTTGATTTCAGCAGATAAAACAACGATACAGTCAGAATTGATACCTATATTTCCATTTTTGCTAATGCAGTTAAGCCGGATTTTTTTTGATATAGACCTTAGTTCCGAAAATTCTCTAGGCTATGTAATTGCACTAGCTTTTTTAACTTTAGTAGCATATTCAATTTATTTTATTTGTCGAGCAACTAACTATAAAGTCTGGTCTTTTATCATCACATTAATTGTAGTACCAGCATTACCCCTAATACTGCCAAATTTAATTGCTGGGAGTATACGAGCGTCTATCGAACCATATTTAATACCATCTTATTTAGGAATCCAAATAGCTGTTGCTTATCTATTAGCTACACAATTATATAATGAGAGCGGGGCACGTCGGAGCTTTTGGTACATAATCATGACATTAGTGATTATTTGTGGTTTAATTTCTTCTAAGGTAAGTTTTCAGGCAGAAACTTGGTGGAATAAGGGTATAAATTATAGCAGTCCACAAGTTGCCCAAATCATCAATCAGAGTAATCGTCCACTTTTGATCGGTGATGCTTTGGGTAATAATTATGGTAATATCTTTTCTTTAAGCTATCTTTTGGAACCAAAAGTACGATTTCTGTTGGTAAATCAAAAAATTCCTAAAATTCCTGATGGGTTTACTGATGTGTTTTTACTTAATCCTTCAGACACTTGGGGTAAAACAATAGAAAAAAAGTATAAATTAAAGACAGATATTGTTTATAGCGATCGCTATTATTCGATTTTGAAATTGGCTAAAGCTCGTAATGTGCGCCGACGTAATATCTCATCTAATAATAAATTATCTGCTAATTTATAGCGTGCTATAGCTGTTACCAGATGCTTTAATGACAGCGATTAAACATGATGTAGTTGTTTCATTAAGATACATAATTTTTGTAAAATTTATTGTGAAATTTAGTTATGCAGCATCTCCAATTTGCTCCGAATAGATTGCGATTTCTCATTGTAGTTTTGTTAATGGTGGGTATATTTTTTCGTTTTTTTAACCTTGACCGCAAAGTTTACTGGCACGATGAGACTTTCACTTCATTACGAATTTCTGGTTATACGTCAAATGAAGTTAAGCAGCAAATATTTAATGGTCGCATAATTAATAAGGAAAGTTTTGCCAAATTCCAAAGTCCCAATATGGAGAAAGGCTTACGTGACACAATTATATCTTTGGAAGTAGACGATCCACAGCATCCACCACTGTATTATATACTCGCTCGGCTTTGGGTAGGAATCTTTGGTAATTCGGTGACAGCAATCAGAAGTTTATCTGCGTTTATCAGCTTGTTGATTTTTCCGAGTATTTATTGGCTATGTCGAGAATTATTTAAAGCATCGGTATGGGTATCTGAGGTTGCGATCGCACTGATAGCAATCTCCCCTATTCACTTAGTATACGCCCAAGAAGCACGAGAATATATTCTCTGGATAGTGACTATATTGCTATGTAACGCTTCATTACTACGAGCATTACGATTGGAATCACAACATGGAGTACTACGTATACTAAATTGGGGAATATATGCAGTCACTTTGGTGCTTAGTCTTTATACATTTTTATTCAGTGGATTTGTTGTAGTCGCTCATGGAATTTATGTAATTGCCACTGCAAAATTTAGGTTTACTAGAACAGTAAAAGCTTATCTATTAGCATCTTTTGCAGGGTTTTTAGCTTTTACACCTTGGATACAGGTTGTGATAGTTAACTTGTTGCAATTAAAAAGTTCAACAGCTTGGACAAAAAGACATTTACCCTTAGATGCTTTGATTAAATCTTGGCTTTTACAGTTAAATAGGATTTTTCTGGATTTAGATTTAGGCTTTGAAAATCCCTTTACCTATGTAATTACGCCATTTTTTTTAGTTCTTGTTGGATATTCTATTTATTTTATTTATCGAAAAACTAACTATAAAATTTGGTTGTTTATTGTCACGCTAATTCTGATTCCTGCATTACCTTTAATGCTACCAGACTTACTTTTTGGGGGTATACGCTCACTTGCAGAACGTTATTTATTGGTTTCTTATTTAGGAATTCAACTAGCTGTTACTTATTTACTAGCTATGCAGCTATATAATAAGAGTCTTGTACGCCGAAGAATCTGGCAAACAATCATGGGACTAGTGATTATTTGTGGACTAGTTTCTTATGGAGTGAGTTCTCAGGCCGAAACTTGGTGGAGTAAGGTTATTAGCTATGGTAATCCACAAGTTGCAAAAATTATAAATCAGGCAACTCATCCACTTTTAATTAGCAATGATTCTGGTATTAATTATGGAAATGTCTTTTCTCTCAGCTATCTTTTACAGCCAAAAGTGCAGTTTCAATTAGTAAGAAACCTTTCTATCCCTAATATTCCTGATGAGTTCACTGATATTTTTTTACTAAATCCTTCGGATACCTGGCGTAAGCAAATAGAAACAAATTATAATTATAAAACTTTTGTAGTATACAGTGACAAAAATTACTTGCTTTGGAAAATAGAAAATCCACGTAGGTAGCGATGTATTTTTGAAAAAATTAGGACTTAACCAAAACTAGACACTGTAGTTATGGGCAATTCATATAAATGAATTCGCGTCAGATAGAGAAGGAACTTAATTGTTTTTCAATTATTATTTGTATAATTTTATATTAAAAAATATTTTCATATATTCAAAATTATATGGAGATATTTGCTAAAATCATTATCTTTTATAAAATATTTAAATAGGTTCTTGATTAAAATCAGCTAAAAACAACAAAAATAAATATTAAACAAATTCTCATCTGAAACTAATTTAAGTAATGGTACGATGCTTTAAATTATCCTTTGTGATGAATTCAATGATTCATTGAAAGGTGTTCTATGCAAATAACAGATTTTCTTGGTCTTTTACATCCTGCGATCGCAATTATATTCGTCTTTCCACTTATTGGTACAGTAGTTAATTTTGCTTGGCAAACACGCCAACGCAGATTGCAAATTTTAGCAGGTAGTAAGAGTAAAATTCCTCCAGTGGTGGGTGCAGAACATAAGCAGTTAGGTGAAAGGCTCACAAGTGCAGTTGTTGGATTAACTTTAATCGGATTAAGCTACCCTATTGGTAAAAATATTATCAAAAATAAATTGTGGAATCAAACACCTTTCCAAGTTATTTTTATACTGCTAATATTTGCTGCCACCATCGCCTCATTAGTATTTCTTTATCGGGCAAAACAGCGGGTGTGGCGGGCAGTTTTTGCAACTTTGACTGGTGCAGGTTTAGTAATTATCGGCTGTCAAGATGGAGTCTATCGCCGCACCAATGAGTGGTATTGGTCACATTATTATATTGGCATTACCGCAGCACTGCTAATGATTTTTTCATTAGCAATTGTTCAAGATATTTATCAAGATAAGTCCAATCGCTGGCGTCTTGTCCATACGATTTTAAATTGCATTGCTTTGTTGCTATTTATTGGACAAGGTATGACAGGAACGCGAGACTTGTTAGAAATTCCTCTGAATTGGCAAGAACCCTATATTTATCAGTGTGATTTTGTTAATAAAACTTGTCCAACCCCAAATTCCCAAGCACCAAAATAAGCAGGGGAGCAGGGGAGACAAGGGGACAAGGGGACTAGGAGGAATTATTGAACAAGCCTCTTCCTTGTCTACCTTGTCTCTTCTCCATACCCAATGCCCAATGCCCAATGCCCAATGCCCAATTATAATAATTTATTTGTCTAATCATTGTAGTGGTAAAGTGACAATTACTGTTGTACCAACACCCTGCTCACTTTCTAATTGAATATGACCACCATGTAACTCCACACATTTTTTAACTATAGTGAGTCCCAATCCTGTTCCTTGAATTACACCCACATTGCTGGCGCGATAGAAGGTTTGAAATAGATGAGTTTGATCTTTGAGAGGAATTCCCATTCCCCGATCTTTGATTTGGAAAATTGCGAGGCGATCTTTGCAAATCAAATCAAACCAAATAGTATCACTTTCAGGAGAATATTTAATGGCATTGGAAATCAAATTAGTTAAGGTACAATTTAGTAGGTCTTCATCAATTTGGGCTTGGGTCGATTCACCTTGACAAGTAAAGATAATGCTGTGTTTACTACCTGCATTGAGTTGAAGAATATCTGTGAGTTCGCTACAGAAATTTTCTAAATTTAACAGCGTAGGCTTGTATTCGAGTTTAGCTGCTTCCGTTTTACTCAAGAACAATATCTCATCTAAAAGATTAAGCATCTGGTTGATAGCATTTTGTATTCGATCGAAATATTTAGTTCTGCGGATATCAGTTAGTTTATTGCTGTTGTATTGAAGGATATCTACAGCCGTCTGAATCGTAGTCATAGGGGTGCGGAACTCGTGAGAAACCATTGCTACAAAGTTTGACTTTAACTCGTTGAGTTCCTGTTCTTTTGCCAGCGCTTGACGGGTGCGTTCTTCACTCTCGCGTAGTTGGTTGAGAATTTCGCTTCTTTCAATGGCATAGCGAATGGCACGCACTAACCATTGTATAGTGATTTTATCTTTAACTAAATAGTCTTGCGCTCCTTCTGCTAATGCTTGCAGTGCTAAATCTTGATCGTCAACACCTGTTAATACCACAACTGGGATATCAGGTACTGCTGCCATAAATTCTTTCAACGTGTCCAGTCCAATAGAGTCTGGAAGGCCGAGGTCTAACAAAACTAAGTCGAATCTGCGTTGCTTTCGACTCTCTATGTGAGAATTATCAAGGTTAGACGTAGAATTTTCCCTGCTAGCTTCTATCGCCTCAGATAACCGTTCAACATGTAACATCTGCCATTGTTCTTGATCTGAATTTAAAAATATCCGGCGTAGCAGATGAGCATCACTTGCACTATCTTCTACTAATAGAATGTGAATTGTGAGCTTTTCCATAGTACAGGGTTATATCAATTTGTTAGATAATCACCTGATTTCCTATTTTTTAGATAGGGCTAGAATTCATGCGCTTGTTAAAAGGTTAATAAGCGGTTATTAGATACCTATTTAAAGATACCTTAATTTGCGTTGAGGGTAAAATAAAATACTGTTCCTATGTCCGGCCCGGTTTCGACTCAGCCCAGATGCGTGCGATCGCCATACCGCTCAACGATTTTTTTGTAGATAGCTAGACCAATGCCAGTACCAGAAAATTCTCGACGAGTATGAAGACGGCGGAAAACCTCAAAAATTCGCTCAAGATATTGAGATCATTATCCTGAGCGATCGCTATATGTAAATTACTTAGAGCTAGACTGAGGGCAGTATCACAGTCAACGAGAACAAATTCCTGACCGCGAGTACCCACACGATAATAAACATAGCTGCGGTAAGCTACGCTAACGCACCAACGTAGAGAGAGACAATGCAATTTTTGACACAAAAACAAGTGGAGATGTAGTGTAACACCACATTTCCACTCTAAATTTAGTGTATTAGGGTTACAACAAAAGACCCCACGAGCTGATTAAAACTTGGGAAAGTTCAAATTAATTAACGTGACTCAGTTCCTTGATTGGGGCTACCTGCTACACCATCGTTTTCTGGAGCTTCTGGAGTAGCAGTGGATTTAGCATCACTCTTTTGTGCATCACCAGTTTTGCGGATACTTTCCTCAGTAGGGGTTTCGCCGTCAGCAGAAGCAGTAGACGCAGGTTGTTCATTATTAGATTTTTGTTGTTCAGCCATGATTACATCCCTTATTATTTATCTTTGAGATTATCTTAAAAAATTAGGAGTATGAATGCATCTATCCAGATATAGTTATGGCTGATTTTTACCTCTATCGGAAGTATTGTTTAGTATTACTCATGTATGCTGAAAAAATCCAGAAATGTAGAGTTATTTAACCTTACAACCCTTCTTATGGCTAAGGTAGAACCTGGAACGGGTTTTATGTCTAAGATGTTTTTGAAATTGCTTTATTGATAATTGTCAGTAAATGGCAAGCGATCTGAGTCTAGCTAGGCGAATAATATGGTGTGATGATGGTGATACAAACTATCAAAGTCTAATTAATGAACCAGAACAATCTATCGTTACCATCTGGATGTATCCTTCGCAAGGCAAGCTCTGGGGATCAGTGGTCGATTCGATTGCTGGTATTTTCAGCCAAACTCGATCCAACCCAATTAAATTGGCAGCAATTTTGGGTAGTTGAATACAATGAGAATTTGATAGCTTGCGGACAGCTGCGTAACTTTTCAGGGGCACAAGAACTTGGTAGCTTGGTCGTTGCATCAGCTTGGAGAGGTCGCGGTTTGGGTAGTTTGCTAACGCAGCATTTGATTAATACAGCAGTGCAACCACTTTATCTGGAATGCTTAGGTCAACGGCTGGTGCAGTTTTACAGTCGCTTTGACTTTGTGCCAATATCTTTTGAAGACTTGCCACAATTTCCCAAGACAATAGGCTTATCTACGCTCAAGGAGAAATTTAGATTCTCGCAGTTAGCTAAAAGGCTGCTCAAAGTTCCTGTGGTATTTATGGAATATCGAGGTCAGACTAATTCGTAATTCGTAATTCGTAATTTAAGAGATGCAGAACAAGGCTTGATACAAGATGTTTCTAGTCCTTTACTCTCCCCATTTCCTATTTCAACTTAGAGGTTTAGCAAAAATCGTTAGTAAGACAGGCCCTAGTAAATAATGGTGATTCAAACACAATAACCCAGCAGAGGAGCCAAGAAGTTGACGTTGATTAGGGCTGTAGAGTCTAATTCCACGGGGAGAGATTGGCAATAATTGAGGTTCTGTCTCTTTTTTGGAAGTAATGTCAACCAAATAAAAGCGTCCACCGGGAGAAAGTACCCGTGCTATCTCACTAACCACCTGTTTTGGTTCCAAATAGTGCAAGAAGCTGATAGTACTGAAAACGGCATCAAATTGACCATCAGCAAAGGGAAGAGACTCAGCTTTGCCCTCAATATAAATTAAGCGTGGACGATGGCGGTTGTTCTGTCTTGCTACCCGCAACATATTAGCAGATAAATCCAATCCGGTAGCTTGGAGATTGGGAAACTGAGTAGCAAGGCGCTCAAGCAAGCGTCCAGTACCACAGCCGATATCAAGTACATTTGCTAGCTCTGGGAAATCGACGTACTCCAGCAACCGTTGGTGAATGGCTCGATAAAACACTGAAGGAAAGAACCAATCGTAACTTGATGCCCATAGGTCAAAAAGTAGCTTTTTATTATTGAAAAAGTCATCAGTCATTAGTTTTCGCAGCTTTCTTAAAACTTGATGCTTTTTAAGAGTAAGTTTAGCTGCGCCTCCAAAAATTTGGTTAACAACACAAATTAACTATAGCGGTTCAGAATTAGTTGTAATATCGGGCTTTTGTTGGCTTACTTACACGAAGCTAAAGACGGGCTAATATCTAGGTTCAATGCCAGATAAAATTAATGTTTCTACCAACTTGCGATCGAGGGGTTGAGAGAAAAAATATCCCTGTGCATATTTGCATTTCATCACTTGAAGTTGTGCCAGTTGCTCTAGTGTTTCTACACCCTCTGCTATTACATCTATATTTAGACTCTGTGCTAGAGCGACGATCGCTTGAATAATCTCTAAGTTTTCTCCATTAGCACCAATCTTAGCAATAAAGGAACGATCGATCTTCAAGGCATTACTGGGAAAGCGGTGCAGGTAACTCAAGGATGAATAGCCGATGCCAAAATCATCTAAGTGTAATTGAATATTCATCTCTTGCAGCTGCGATAGCATAAAAGTTGCTAATTGAATATTCTCCATAAGTACGCTTTCGGTAATTTCCAGCTTTAAACTGCCAACTTCTAAACCAGTCTCTTGGATAATTTGGTTAATTTGCTCAATTAGGCTAGGTTGTGAAAACTGCTTAGTGGAAAGATTTACACTGATTGTTAAAGGTGGGTCAGTAGGAAATTGTAATTGCCAAGCACGCATCTGCCGACAAGCCTCGCCTAGTACCCAATAACCAATAGGGATAATCAGCCCAGTTTCTTCTGCCAGGGGAATAAAGCTGTCTGGAGATATTAATCCGTATTGCGGGTGCTGCCAGCGAACGAGAGCCTCGAAGCCAATAATTTTGTAAGTTTCTAATAAAATAATTGGCTGGTAGTAAACCTGAAACTCCTGGCGTTCAACTGCCCGTCGTAGATCCATCTCTAACTCTAATAGCTTTGTAACTTGGGTGTACATGGTTGAGTCAAATATTTCATGGCGTGCCTTACCCAATGCTTTAGCGCGATACATTGCAATGTCAGCATCGCGCAAGAGTTCCTCCGGTCGGTTGTAACTACCCTTGCTCAGGGCGATGCCAATACTGACGGTGGTAAATACCTCGTACCCACTGAGTTGGAACGCAGATGTCAGAACTTCGTGTATCCGCTCCACTACGCTTGTTACGTCATTGGCATTTTGGAGATCGTCAAGCAAAATTGTAAACTCATCTCCCCCTAGACGGGCAACTGTGTCTCCAGCCCGCAGGCAATTTTCTAATCTACGAGCAAGGGCAGTTAGTAGTTGATCTCCAATTGTATGACCGAGACTATCGTTGACAACTTTGAAGCGATCTAAATCTAGAAAGAGAACAGCGAATCTATAATCTGCACGTCGTTTTGTCAGCATGAGCGCCCGTTCTAGCCGTTCCATAAATAAGGCACGGTTTGGCAGTTTGGTTAGTATATCGTGAAAGGCATCATGAATTAATTGCGCCTCTGCCAGTTTTAGAGCAGTAATGTTGCGAGAAATACTTAAAACAAAATATACTGAACCATCGCTAGCCAATTCAGGCACAAGACGGGTATGGTAATGTCTTGTTTGCTGGGCGATCGCTAAACTGCATTCAAACTCCGTTTCTTCCTTGGTTTGGAAAACTTGCCGAAGCTGGCGATCGCATATCCAGCAAAATTCTTCCGGCAGATTTAACTCTGCGTTTGTTTTGCCGATAAATGTTTCGGCTGATATTCCTGTAATGTTTTCAATAACTGGATTAACGTAAACGTAGCGCAATTGAGGGTTAAATCTGGAAATAATATCGGGTGCATTTTCAATTAGTGCTTTGAATTCTTGCTGGCGACGTGCTAATGCTTCCAGAATTTGGTTGCGCTCGGTGATATCCTGAAAGACCAAAACTGCACCCGTGATATTACCGTTATCATCTTTAATCGCTGCAACACTATCATCAATTGGTATTTCTGTACCGTTTTTAGCGATAAGTATCCTCTGTTCTGGTAGATCGATAGTAACGCCAGACTGAAGGACTTGCGTTACAGGACTTTCAATTATTATACGAGTTTTTTTAGGAGCAATATTGAATACTTCTGCTGCTTCTTTACCAAACGCATCTGAATAATTCCAACCCGTCAGTACCTCCGCAATTGGATTCATAAAAGTCACAGTTCCAGATTCGTCGCTAGTAATCACAGCATCTCCAATACTTTTAAGTACAGTAGTCAGCCATTGTTCATTCTGTTTTAATTTTTTTTCCGTCCGATGTTTAGAAAGAGTAATTTCAATCGTGAATTTTAATTCTTTTTCTTTAAAAGGCTTGAGAATGTAGCCAAACGGCTCTGTTACCTTTGCTCGATTCAATGTTGATTCATCTGCATTAGCAGTCAGATATATGACTGGAATATTAAAAATATTATGAATTATCTGAGCAGCCTCCACACCGTCCATATTTCCTTTAAGGTGAATATCCATTAAAACTAAATCTAAAGAATCGTCTGCTGCTTTCTTAATTGCTTCTTCTCCAGAATCGGCAAGCCCTATAACAGTGTATCCAAATTTCCTGAGCCGATTTTGTATATCCATTGCCACGATGAATTCATCTTCAACAACTAATATATTTACTGGGTTCATGTTTTTATTGAAAATTTAAATTTATAAATTTTTAGTCGGAAATATAATTTTATACTTTACTCCGTTATTGCTGCTAAAATCGATATTGCCTTTTAGCTGATGTGTTAGACCTTTTACTAATCGCAGACCTAATGATTCTGTATTGTGAAAGTCAAAATTTTGGGCAAAACCGACACCATTATCACTGATGGCAAGTATATATAAGTTTACTCCATCAAAGCGAAAGTCAATAGAAATTTCTCCCCCCTCTGTTTGGGGAAAGGCATATTTTAGGGAATTTGAAATAAGTTCATTGATAATTAAGCCGCAAGGAATAGCTGCATCAATGGCTAGAAAAACCTCCTCAACATTCATTTTCAAGGTAATAGCGCTGGAATTAACGTTGTATGAATAAAATAAATTAGTTACTAAATCTTGGATATAGTCGGCAAAATTAATCCTTGCCAAGTCTTGAGATTGATATAGTTTCTCGTGGATCAGAGCCATTGATTCAATCCGGTTCTGGCTATCTTTGAATACCTCAAGAGCTTGATTGTCCTTGAGATACTCTGCTTGCAGGTTGAGCAGACTAGAAATAATCTGCAAGTTATTTTTTACTCGATGATGAATTTCTTTCAATAGCACCTCTTTTTCTTGAAGCGATGCTTTAATCTGCTCCTCTGCTTGTTTACGCTCCCGTCTCACTAGTGCTTCGCGCAACTCGCGGGCAACAGCAGGGGTTAGTCGCGCTAAATTGCCTTTGATGATGTAGTCATGGGCACCAGCCTTCATGGCGGCGACTGCGGTATCTTCACCAATAGTTCCTGAGACGATAATGAATGGCAGGTCAAGTCCACTTTCCTTAACCTGCTTCAATGCAGCAGGGGCGCTAAAGGTGGGCATAGAATAATCGCAGATAACGATATCCCATGTTTGCTCTTTGATCGCAGCTTTCATGGCTGTGGGTGTATCAATCCGTTCAAAGGTTACTTCGTAGCCACCACGTTGTAGTTCGCGCAGCAGCAACAAAGCGTCGTCTTCTGAATCCTCAACAAGTAATACGCGCAGTGGTACACTCATGTAATTCGTAATTCGTAATTCGTAATTCGTAATTCGTAATTAAGAAAGTCAGCCTTACGTCTATAACCTGATTTTGGAGGATTGGGAGAAGCTATATTCTTGGTGGTGATTCGTTTAAGACAAACCAGTACAATCCTAGTTGTCGCACTGCTTCACTGAATTGGGAAAAGTCTACTGGTTTGCGAACATAGCTGTTGGCTCCCAAGCTGTAACCATTGATTAAGTCTTGCTCCTCTTTGGAGGAGGTGAGAATGACGACGGGAAGGATTTTTGTCCTGTCATCGGTTCGCAGGTGTCGTAAAACTTCCAGACCATCCATTTTAGGCAGTTTCAAATCCAAGAGGATGATATGGGGCATAACGTTCATGTCGCGATCGGCGTATACACCTTTACCAAAGAGATAATCTAGAGCTTCCACCCCATCCCGTGCTACTACTACCTCATTCATAATATTGTTTTTCTTGAGTGCCCGTAGGGTGAGCGCTTCATCGTCAGGATTGTCTTCTACAAGTAAAATCATGTTGTATTCCTCTAGTTAAAGGGTGAAGTAAAATGTTGCGCCTTGCTCCACTACGCTTTCTGCCCAGACACGGCCACCATGACGGTGAACAATGCGCTGCACAGTAGCTAATCCGATGCCAGTGCCTTCAAACTCAGTCATGGCGTGTAGGCGCTGAAAAGCACCGAAGAGTTTCTCAACATAGGCCATATCGAAGCCTGTGCCATCATCACGGACAAAATATACATGGGTGTTATTTTGCTGTAAAAGCCCAAATTCTATTCGGGCTTTTTGATGTTTACCTGTAAACTTCCACGCATTACCCAGTAGGTTTTCTAGCACGATCCGTAACAGATGAGCATCACCATTAGCAACCAATCCCGGCGTAATGATAAACTCTACTTGGCGTTCTGGTTGGGTTTTGTGCAACTCTGTAGCGATCGCCTCCACTAGTGCGCTGAGATCGACCTTTTCGTAACGCATCTCACTACGCGTTAATCGTGACAGATTCAGTAAATCGTCGATCAGTTGTGCCATTCGCTGGGTAGCTGCACGCACTCGCTGGAGGTAGTTTTGACCTAGTGCGTCCAGCTTGTCAGCATAATCTTCTAGGAGTGCTTGACTAAAGCCATCGATGCTCCGCAAGGGGGCGCGCAGGTCATGAGACACAGAATAACTAAATGCTTCCATCTCTTTGTTAGTGGCTTCGAGTTGTGCTGTGCGTTCTGCAACTCGCCCCTCAAGCTGGACGTTCAGACGCAGAATCTCTGACTCCGCCTTTTTGCGCTCATTAATTTCAGTTTGTAATTCTTCGTTAGTGTTTCTCAGTTCGGCAGTCTGTTTGTTAACCTCTATTTCTAACTCATCGCGAGCTTTTTGCAGAGAATTTTCCATCCGCTTGCGTTTGACGAGTTCCTGATTGGTAATCGTGGCTGCCAAACCAACGATAAGAGAAGCGATAATGCTGCCAAAAATAGTTAGCAAAGTTGTTTGATGAGCGCTGGCGTTCGCCTCCATTGACCGCTGTTTCAACAACTGATTCTCTTCGTTCTCCATAGCTGTAGTCAGCATTCGGATGTCCTCCATAATTTGCTGACCCCGATCTGTTTGAACTATTTGCAGCGCAGACTCTAAATTTTTGCTCCTAGCGTCGATCGTCTGTTCAATCAAAACCAGTTTTTTGGTTATCAGGGGTTCAAGGCGATCGAGCCGTTGCTGTTGATTCGGGTTATCCACAGTCAATTGGCGCAGAGTCTTAAGTTTCTGAGCAATCTCGCCAGTTGCACTGCGGTAGGGTTCCAAATACCGTTCTTTGCCTGTGAGAAGATAGCCTCGTTGTCCAGTCTCTGCATCTTTGATCTGTGACATTACTTCTTTTGTTTTTTCAAGCACCTCGCGTGTATGTGTTACCCATTGAGCGTTTTCTCTATACTGAAGCAAACTAAGATATGAGATGATGCCAACACCAGTCATAATTGCGACTGCTATTACAAAACTGCCTGTATTCTTTTTGTAAATAGCCCATTCCATTTTTTACCTTCCTAGTTGAAAAAATAGCTGCTGGCTAAATTGGTAAAAACGGTGAGCCAGTGCTGTAGCACGGTAACAGTTGCTCTCTACTGGCTATCTTCTTTTGTTTACGTTCGCGAACAGCGTGTCAGAGACAGAGACTGTGCCAATGAGACGAACCGCGATCGCTGCGTTAGCGCCGTTAGGATCGTCACGCGTTCCCGTCTTTGAAAGAGAAGGGTGACTAGCTGTCCAACTACTCGTCATAGTTTTAGTAATTAATACCAAGTTTCTTAACTTTGAGAGCGAATTAGCTCTAATAAAGGATATCCATATTAATTAATGATTGTGACCGTATATTTGCTGAGACATGAGAAGGCCAATAATAACTTTTGTTAACTAATTCAGTATATTTCCGTAGCTATTTTCCCCAAATTTTCGCTTGCATAAATTACATTAACATGCTATAAAACACCAGTAATTGCACGTAAAAATCTTTACTCATATTAGCTTGATATTAAATTGATTAATAAATACGTAGACTAGATATAGCAATCTGATTTGATTTCTGAATTAATCGTAGGGACTAGGGACTGGGGACC
>NZ_JAVRCC020000054.1:0-52688 GCF_034530975.2 Nostoc sp. DedQUE07
TCATATTTTTACTTCCTAGCTTTATCGTAAGCGATCATCCGGACATGATATAACTTGAGAGGACTCAGCGCCAAGTGTCTTGTCAGGTACGATATTACTTTGCTGTGCCTGAGCTTTATCAGTAAAGATACTGACAATTAACCAGCCTAGCAACCCTGCCAATCCGAACTGCAAACACTTGTGTAATCCGTATTGTTTAGTCATAGGTGCGCTTTCATATAGATTCTTTGAGTATCTAATAAAACTGCACCTTTGGATAATAAATAAGCGAATATTCGTTAATTATGCACTTTTCTGCAATCAGGCGATCGCATTTGTGCATTCTTTAGGTATGAGAACTGCACACAAACAAGCAGAAAAGGTGGATGTGTTGCATGAATATGTCAGATATTGTGTAACTCATTGCCAACAGTAAAACTAGTGTACGAATTTTTACTAAGGTTGCATCACCCATAACAATAATTTTTATAATGGTCAGAATAATGTTCAAAAGAATGGTTGTATCCCTACTCACCTCCGTTGGTCTATTAAGCCTAAATGCTAGCCCTACATTAGCAAAACCAGCCAATAATTTTAGATATCACCAAACCTTTTATCCATCAACTTGCAGCATTGCAATTGATGGCGAAAAATATGGCTGTGACTATACAGTTATGGGGGCTTTCAGCGATGCTAGCGCTAACCTCAAACTCTGTTCTACACGCTATTGTTTAATCCTTATGCTTACTCCTAGCCAACTTGCTAATCTAGGAGATGGCGAAGATTTCTACGTCAGTCAAATTGCTTGGCAAAGAGGTAATAGAGTAAGTGACCAATGGGATGTATCTATGCAATGTGGTTTCAAATCGGATGCAATAGGATGTATGGGAGAATTTGAGAACGGTAGCGCGATCGCAATTTATCTAGAGTAGAATGTTTCTCTGTAAATATCTGTGACAATCTCAGCCATTGGCGTAAAATATTGCCAGGCGAAGCGAATTCACAATAGAGGTTTTGTGTGGAGGTAGGAGTGGTAAGACTACGAACAAGTTAGTTGTCATCAAACTCGATGGTGACTTCTATAAGGGGTTTGGTTAGTTTAGAAATTGGCTTAGATGGTTCGCTTCCCAATATGAGCTAAGTGACAACGAATTAAAATTACCTTGGCATCTATGGGATTTATTTCGGTGGTCTTTGCGAGGTTGATTCCGCAATTAAAGCGAGATAGAAGTCATAATTGGCAACTTACCATTGCTGGAATTTACCTGAACTAACCTGAGTTCGACGTAAGAAAATGCCTAAAAGCCTTAGATATAAAGCTTTTCGCTGAAAAACACACTCGGTTTTTCTTCTCAACTAGGCTCCTATAATGATAATAAACACTCTATTTTCAACAAATATCTTTAATTCTCAATAATCGCTGTGAGAAAGCGCCTATATCATTTGGTCTGAAAGCTTATCAGACAAGATTTTCAAGCTAATTTTTTATATCAAACTCAGGTGAACTAGAGTATCAACGACGACTAAAAAGTATTCTGGGAGATTTGCCAATAACAATTGTAATTACCTAAAATCCCTATTATGAATTAGGCTGACAAGGCTAAAATGTTGTAATAGATTTTTGATAAAATTGAGATAAATTAATGCGTTCTGCTTTTTTCTAATACACTGTTTTAGCCTTGACGTGCAACTAAAAACGGGATTTGGGATAATTAAATTATTTGTGTGTACTCCGTAGGCTTTTGTAGGAGGTTAGAGGGAATCTAAAAGTACTTAAAATCCCGGCGATCGACTTTTAAAAATATCTGTTAATTAGCAATGCCTCCATTGGAATGATTGAGTTTTTTAAGAACGAGCCTACCGTTTATTTTGTTGATAGCTACTAAAACAGTTACACTTAGTATTCCCAACATTAAAGAAGACTCAGGTATAGGTGTTATAGAAAAATAACTGAGGGGATAACCTGTATAGGAACCTTGATATCCAACTTCTAAATAGTCATAAGTGTTAAAAACATTATATGACACTTTTGCTGCGGTGTAAGCAAATCCAAATTCACTCAATGCTGGAGAATCAGCTAGTAAGAGATTGTCATTGTCAAGAAATGAACCTGGAGATAATAAAGATTCTATTGGATCGCCATTTCTAATACCAGTAATATCTATAATCTCATAACTATTTGTGGCGGAATGGTAAGGGCTAGTTGTTAATGTTCCACTGGCTATAACATTGTCATTTGGGTTCAGTACACTTGTACCAGAGTAGTAAAAATTAAACATGGCAGCCGAAACAGGAGCCATCATAGCCATTAGAAAACAGATCGTGCCAGTAAAAGTAGCTGCAAGTTTTTTGTCAAAATTCATTCCATTTCCCCTTTTATTTCAAATCACTATTAAGATCGTCTTTGGTTAATGACTTATTCCTAAAGAACCCCATCTTTGATTCTCTTCTCAACACATACGAAGCTACGGTAGAACGTCAAAAGGTAGCATCATGTCGTTATCCTCGTGATTCAGCATGTGGCAGTGCCACACAAATCGTCCAGTGAATGAATTGCCAAAAGGTAAATTTGCTGCGGCTTTAGCACCAAAAGGAACTATCACACGAACCACCTCAAACGGATTGACTACTACAGTATCTTTCCAACCAGCCTCGTTCGCTGCTGGCGGTTTTGCTGAACCTTTTAAATAGGGGGTAGGGTCGAGTGGTGGATAACCATAAGGCACTGTATCCCCACCAGGTGCATTGTGCATGAGTACTTTACGCGGGCCAGTAGCTCTGTATGCTGCTGAGTACGCACTATCATTGATTGATTGTCGGTTGAGGATTTGAAATGGTACTAGATGCAGGTGCATTGTGTGGGCATATGGCTGAAGATTGATAAAGTTCCACTGCTCTACTGTGTCTACTTGTGGTTGCTCTCTCAATTCTGGGTGGTTGGCTGCCTCATGCCAGTAAACAGCGTTGAGTATCATGGCTAAGACTTTAAAATTAGAGTCCAAAATATCTATTAGAACCAGGTTGCGCTCTTTGACTGGTTTCGTAGCAATTTTTGTGATTAATGGATTGTTTACTCGCAGCCTTGTGGGAATAGCTTTAGGAACGGCAGCACCCTGATTCACTGTAAACTGCATAACTTCTGGCATTTTAAAGAAACCCTGAGCAATTACCGTAGCTAAACCTTTGGGATACGGTGCAGCAGCGTCGTTTTGCAATACAATCTTGTCTCCTGGCAGGCTTTGAGAAAAATCGATGAGTACGTCTGCTCGTTCACCAGGCCCTAGCAGTAGCTTAGACAAATATACTGGAGCGTTTAGGAATCCTCCGTCACTGCCAATTTGAATTAGTTGCTGATTTGACGACAGCTTTAATCTGAAGAATCGGGAGTTTGAGGCGTTGACGATGCGGAAGCGGTACAAAGTTCGGTCAACATTGAGGTTTGGCCAAACCTTGCCGTTGACGACAGCAACATCAGCGTAAAACTCAGTTTTCCATGTCGCTGGAAAGGACATCGAACCATTGGAATCGAAGGAATGATCTTGCAGCACCAACGGTATTTCATAAGGCGCTCCAGCAGGGATACCAAGGGGGCCATTGCCACCAATGGGATCGTCATCATCCCTAATCAGATACATTCCAGCTAAACCGGCTTGGAGGTTCAAAGCGGTCATGCCAAGGGAATGGTCATGATACCAGAGTGTTCCTGCCTCTTGATTGTTGTTGTAGTTGTACACATTGCTCTGTCCAGGCAGATATGTATCTTCTGGATAACCGTCGCTCTCAGGTTCGGTATTGCTGCCGTGTAAGTGTATAATTGTTCGGGGATTAGTTATGTCGGATGCATTGACACCATGCAAGTTTGTATCTACTGACCCAGCTAATGGATGAGTGCCAAGTTTATTGAATGCCTGAATCCTAACAGGCGTTCCCCTTGCTACCTCGAAAGTGGGGCCAAGATAAGACAATCCGCCGTAACCCCAGGTGGTAGAAGATCCTAAGCTGCTATGGAACGAGTGTGTACCTGGTGCAATATCTAAGGTACTAGGCGGTGAAATTGGGTATGAAATGGGCAGAGACTCGGTAAATTTTGAAAGTGAGGGCGAGGCTGCATAGGTTCTCTTTCCTTTAAGTAGTTCGGGGAGCAGAACTCCGGCTCCTAAACCTGCACTCATCGTTAAAAATTGCTTTCTAGTTAACATTTTTGATTTTGGTTGTAAAAATTAGCATTGAGTCTACAAAAACTTGGACTTATGCAAGAACTCTTTATTTCTTTGTATCCTTTGCACCCTACTATTTTGGTTCAATAGTTCTCCCATATGAAGCAATTTAGGCTCGTGATGCTATAGGTTGATTAGCGATCGCACTTTGTTTACTAACGAAATATAGTTGTTTTTGTTCAACATCTTTAGCAGCTAAGAGTGTACTTAAGGTGTCAATCACATGAGTACTTTCTTCTACAGCAGAGTGCATTTCTTCTGCCAAAAAGCTATGAGTTGCTTTGAACTCCTGAATTAAACTATCTCGATTGTTTTGAATAACTAATTGCGCCAACCGATTATAAGCGATCGCTAGCTGCCCAATAGCTTCTCGACGCTCTGATGTCGCAAGCATAATATCTACTACCAGAGGTGCAGACTGACTGAACAAGCGGCCAACTATGTCCATTTCTAGACGAAAAATTGGGCTAGAAAAATCTAAGCTACGATGGATGTCAATGTTTTGTTCTGCTAGGAAAACACCAAGACTAAACGTTGTAAAATTACGGATTGCTTGAACAGCAATCATCATTTCATCGTGTTCTTCTGGTGTGGACACAATCAGTTTACCACCATCATGTTCAATTAAATCTAAAAACCATTGAAATGCATCGTCTCCACGACCAGAACAGACTACCACTTTTTGGCATAAGAACGATTTTATGCCTGGGCCAAACATTGGATGTAAGCTCATTACAGGCCCACTATGCTGCTCAAGCATAGTCTGTAATATTGGAGTTTTAATACTAGCAATATCAGCTAAAGCAGTAGTTGGAGATAGGTATTTAGCAAGTTTATGGATAACGTCTATTGTATATTCAATAGGAACACAAACTAAAACTAAATCTGCTTTTTTTAGTAGTGATTCTGCTTGTTCCCAGTCCCCCTGGTCGAGAATACTGATGTAGTGACCGGCGGCTGATAATTTCTGCTGAAAAAAGTACCCCATCATACCGCGCCCACCAACTAGAGTAACCCGTCGTGGTTTGGTATTTGCTGGAGGCGAAAATGCATTAGCAGCAGAGGTACAACCTGTAACCAGGTTTTTCCACATTGACTCTGGAACACCAGCCTGCACTAAGGAGAATGCAAAATTAGTAATTTGTTCTTCTAAAGATATAGATTGTGATTCAGCTAAAACTGCAATTCTTTTACCTAGTAAATCAATGAGTTGTTGGTCAATTTGTTTCAGCTTTTCTGGAAGCATAAGACCTCTTCAATAGATGATTATTTTTTCAGAGATAGCGATGTCTGCGACAGTCTACGCTTACGCTTAACTGCATCTCGCTATATCCGGGCGTAACTGTGCAGCGCCACGCAAATAGATCGGGCGTAATGCATTTTGAGGCATCGGGGTATTAAAGTGAATTAGCACCCGAATACAGCATTTCAGGCTACCGTTTACCTGCATTTGCTGGACATCCAATAGAGGAACTCGATCCCAACCCGGACGTTGACGTGCCACCGCAGCTGGAAACATTGCATCTAGATCAGGAGTCGCTGAAAAGGTGACACTAACGATTTCAGCAGGATCTAAAGGATTGTTTGCTTCTAAAGCATTCAATAACTCATCTACAGCCTCAGCGATCGCTTGTGCTGAGTTTTGGCTAACTGTAGTTGCACCCCGGAGTCCTCGCACCCGCCATTCTCCAAGTGACGCTGATATGTGATTTTGTTGGTATGTATGTGTAAGCAATGTGAACTTATCCATGTTGATTTAACCCTTAAAGACTTAATTTTTGTCTCAACACAAAGTTTTAGTTAGCTACTCTTTCAACCCAAAACAATTGGAACTTTTTTTCGGATTTTTAGTCTAATTTTTATTGATTCTTGCTATTTCTTAATACCAATAGCTATGTGCTGCTTTGAAGAGTGCGATCGCCTATTATAGTTTTGATGCGATATATATCAGGTCTAGATGATATATTCTGAAAAAATTCTAGAGAGATTATTGAGATTAAAGAGTTAAAAAACAATAAAACTATTTGTAACCCTCTTTCATTCTTTAGATATAACGATTGTTTAACAATAGAAAGTTTAACCAAAGGTGATGAAAGAGGAGCAATCTAGATTGGGCTAAAAGTTAACTAAACCAGCGTCAGTCTTAGATATCAATTAGTTTTCCTTGGCGCTGACGACGACAGAAGATAAAGTAAGCGCCTACCCCTAACAATGCAGGCAACAATCCAGGTTCAAAAACCCTTTCAATTCGGGTTTGGACAGTTCCTGTATACAGTAGATTGCCTATTGAATTAGGAAAGTCCGCATTTGGATAGACATCAAGAATTGCAGTACTTGGAACTGTTGTTCGGATGGCGGTAGATTCCCCAAATGTACCCTTTGGATAATGAAAATAGTTCAGCAAAGCAAACTCAGACGCTGGCTGCCGTTGAGAAGCGCGTACTTCCCAAATAAAATCGTCGGTATCAGGTGATGTAAGACCATCTTCTTGACGGGGTAAAAAAACAATCGGATTACCAACGGTTCCTTGAAAAACTCCCTTCTCCCCCAAATCAAATTTATAATCATATCCCCCTTCAAAATATAGGGTAGACTTCGGTGAATCTGGAGTTCCTATGGCAGTGTCATCGTAAGTAAAGTAACCGTTCACTCCCTCACCTTCAAAGCTGAATCGATACAAAGCTGCTTGAGCAGTGTCTATATTTAGTATTATTGATACGAGGAATGCTGCTGCACTTGAAATAACAGGAAGTGAGAATTTATCAAATAGAGCCATTTCTCTTACCTTTAAAAAAGATTGATTGCCAAATTAAATTTTTTAATAGCTCGGTGAACTAATCTTATGCAGATAATAGTTGTCGGCGCTGACGACGGAAAATAAACCAAGCACTCACTCCCAGTAATGCAGACACTGATGCAGGTTCAGGAATCTGTTCGATTTTTGTTTTAACAGTTCCTTGAAATGTGTAGTCTCCTGTCGTATTAGGGAAATCCCAGTATGGGTAAACTCTGAGTCTAGCGGTGTCAGATACGCTCGTTCGGATGGCAACAGAATCTGAAAAGGTTCCCTCTGGGTAACTAAAGCGAATTGACAAACCGTATTGCCGCCCACTGGCAGTCGGAGGAACGTAAAGAATAAAGTCATCAACGGTATCGTCATAGCCTAAATTACCAGCACGGCTAAGATAAACAATATTTCTGGCCTCATCATGTATATCTTGCTGCGATCCTTTTGTTCCCTCGGCCAGAACACCCCCTGCATTAATGGAATATTGTTCCACTGAGCCATCATACTCAGCAAGAGGAAAGTTCTCTCCGAGAGGTTCTAGCTTCTTAGCTGAATCATTATAGATAAAGTAACCATTTGCTCCCTCGCCCTCGAAAGTAAATTTAAACAGGGCAGCTTCAGCAGTATTTATGTTTAATGTTACTGACGCAAGTAACGCTGCTGCACTTGAAATAGCCGAAAGCGATAATTTATTCAATAAAGCCATTTTTATTACCTCTAAAAAACATTGATTGCCCAATTAGTTTCTGAAACTAACTTTAATAAAGTACTAAAAAAGACTTAAATATACTAAGTTGGTTTACTATAATTAATTCTCTTCAGTAATAATATGTCGGTGCTGACGACGGAACAAAAACCAAGCGCCTACTCCTAACAATGCAGGCAAGAATGTAGGCTCAGGAACCTTCTCAATCCGAGTTCGGACAGTTCCTGTATACACCAGGTTGCCTCTTGAAGAAGAAGGGTCTACATTTGGATAAACATCAAGAATTGCAGTACTTGGGACTGTTGTCCGTATAGCGGTAGATCCACCAAATGTATCTTCTGGGTAATGAAAATAGCTCACCAAAGCAAACTCAGACGCTGGTTGTCGTTGAAAAGCACGTACTTCCCAAATAAAATCATCAGTGTCAGGATATGGAATACCATCTTCAGCACGAGCTAAAAAAATAATCGGATTACCAACACTTCCTTCAAAAACCCCCTTCTCCCCAAAGTCAAATTTATAATCATATCCTCCATCAGGATATGCTGTAGCATTGGGTGTAAAGGGACTGCTTCCTATAGCACTGTCATCGTAAGTAAAGTAACCGTTTACTTCCTCACCCTCGAAACTAAATTTCAACAAGGCAGCTTGGGCTGGATTTGTACCAAGCGTTCCTAAAGCTAAAAATGCTACAATGCTGACAGCAGAAGCAATTGAGAATTTATTCAACAAAGCCATTTTAGTTATGTCCCAATCAATATATAGCAGTCTTAAATGATACGGGAGAATAAATAAAAGCTGTAATGCTTGTATAATTAAGTATTTTTGCCTCAGTATTTTCTCGCATATCATTTAAGATTGCTATGGTTATACTTTCAGGCTGAAAATTTTATTATTTGGCAGGCGATCGCGTTGTAAAACTTGACCTGGGAGTATATTATACTCTGCCTGGATACTTTCTAAAGGTCTGTGCCACATTTCTTCCCAGCGCACAGCCCAAAGGGGATGAGCAGCACGACCCCGTTGCCAGCCTTCAAATAGCGCCTCTAGAGCCAAGCCTAGATTCTTGGTGTTAATGGTTGCAAAGTGCAGAACCAAAGCTGTCATCAACAAGGTTTGATAGACTGTTGGGCCTTGACCATGACAAAAACCCTGGAGTGCTAATTCTCCCAAAATTTCTGTGTTATAGCCAGTTATGACGTGCCAGATATCGTGAGTCTGCATTTTGCGTATTTTGATATAGTTTAAATCATCAGGTGAATCATAAGCGCTATAGTCATAAGCAGGAATACCATTTTCAGTCATGTGATGATAGTAGACATAACCTAGAGTTCCTGGAGCGCAGTCTTTATTGAGGTCTTCTAATTTATACTGAGGCCCCAAATAGCGTTGCGAAATCATTTCTGCCATCCCAGGATAAAGCTGCAACTGTTCAACATGGTCAGAAGCTTGCATGTCATCCAGATGCCTGATTGTTTCTTCTAACTTGAAATACCATGCAAGCTCAGGATCTTGAGGAAATGCTGCTACTGATAAAAAAGCCTGGACAAAAGCTGGGTCATTCAGCACGGAGTTGGAATTGGTCAGGACTTGTGCCATTGACTCTGTAATCTCCATCACAAAACTCCTTTCAAAGATGTATGTATTTTGCTGTTTAGATGTATGCAGTGTAGAGACGCAATTAATCACGTCTCTATAAAAGTCAAGAATCCTATTGACGAATCAGAATTCTATCCTCTTGTTGAGAAAAACTAACTGATGGAGCAGGAGCAGGGCCTAGCGCGACATCGCCCCAGCGCATTACACAGCCACCAGCATTAGATGACGAACCCATTGTGTAGACGAGAACTAGATCGTTTTCACGAATTTTACCTGCATGGGCGGCATGGTAGAGATTCGCAACGGGAAAGGTTGGCCCAATATTGGCATATAGGGGATTAATGTTGAGTGTACGCTCTGGTTCAATACCGAGAGCGCGGGTGCAAACTCGTGAATACCAGGCACTGGGTGTATTAAAGACAAAAAAGTTGATTTGATCTAAAGTGAGTCCAGCATCAGCGATCGCACCGTGGCAACATAGACGAATAAACTTCACTGTTGTCTCGTTAAACATCTTGCTTGCACCCTTGCCGCCTCGGATAAACATTTTGACGTTACCATGTTCATCGGTGGTGAATTCATTATAGAAAGCACCGCAGGTCGCAGCAGTATTGGCAATTTTCGTACCGAGAATACCTTGGTTTGCTTTCAGTTTACCAACTACAAAGGCTCCAGCACCGTCGCCTGATAAAAATGCTAAAGTATCATTTTCGTCAGTATAGCGCGAATACGTAGTTGAGACGACCACTAACACATTCTGATACTGTCCCGTTTGCACTAAAGAACAGGCCGTTTGAAGCGAAACTAATACTGAAGTGCAAGTTGATTCTATATTCCACGCCGCACCTTGTAGTCCCAATTTTCCAGCCAGAAAAGCAGCATTACCAGGTGTGATTTGCTCTGGAAATAGTGAAGTAACGAGCATGAGATCGATGTCTTCAGGAGATAGCTTTGCGGCTTCGAGGGCATCGAGAGCGGCGCGATACTCTAGTGAGAGCGAAGTCTCATCGGGAGCTAAGACCCTTCGTTCGACAGTACCACGGAAAGGGTCTGACATATATGGTGTTACCTCTTGTGACCAGATATCATCATCACTGGTGACTGTGGCTTGATCGGGTACAAACAATTTCGCTAGAGTTTTTTGTTCAGCCTCAGCAACCATCTTTGGGAAATTCTCTCTGTAGTAATTGTTTGTGCGGATGATGCTAGGAAAGTTAACTGAAACTGCACGAATACCTACTGGTTCTAATGTTGTCATGACAAATATCCTTTTGATTTTGTTTTTGGTATTACACGATGAAAGTGGAAAATACTGATACGATTCTCAGTTGAGTGAGGTAAAAGAACCCCACCCCCAACCCCCTCCCCGCAAGCGATGAGGGGGCTATGATATACCTTGTATGATTTGGAAACGCTATATACAGCAGAATTCAGAATTCAGGAGTCAGAAGTAAAACAGGCTTTATACCTGGCTTTGATATGAATCATTGTGTACTTCAGTAACTTGAAATATGCTGTAGTTATTAATCATTGGTACTAATGACTAATGACTAATGACCAATAACCGTTTTAGCTTCTATGGCTCCTTGCTTAATCAAACTTTGAATGCGGCCTCCAATAGGTGCGGGTCGCGTTGGGTCAATTTTCACATCAACAATGAATGGAACAGTAGATAAAAGTGCTTTTTGTAGCGCTGCTCCCAAATCTGATTCAGTATTAACACAGATACCATCGGCTCCCATAGCTCTAGCGATCGCAGCAAAATCAGTACTCGGTATTTCTGTATCTATGGGAACCTGGCCACTTAACCCCTGCAATGCCATTCCTTGGGCGCACATATTGTAACGTCCATCGTTGAGGATAATCCAGACAGATGGAACCTCAAATCTCACTGCCGTGCTGACTTCGTTGTTCATCAGCATTGCTCCGTCGCCAACAATAGCAACGGCTTTACCTTTTCGCCCTAATGCTGTGCCAACTACCCCGGTGGTAGCATGACCCATAGAGCCAAAACCAGTACTAATCCGGTAACGACCTGGTTGCTTAAATCGCAACAAGTGAGTTGCCCAAGCAAAGGAGTTACCCGCTTCAGCTAAGATTGAGGCATCGCTACCCTCAATAATCAGCCCTTGAATTGCATCCATCAGAACTTCGGGGCGCACTAAGCCATTGTTGCGGGGAGCATTGGTGTAAATTTCAGGACGGGGTAGTGAGGAATTAGGAAACCAATTAAGACGTTTTGGCAAGTGTTTTAATATCGCTTTGAGGAATGCTTTGATTTCTGAGTGGACAGCAACAGTCTCTACTGATGGATAAGCTACTCCTGGAACTTGCGCATCGATATCAACATGAATGAATCCATTACTGGGAATCATCGCCGGACTCCAAAATGAAGTAGGTTCACCAAGGCGCGTTCCCAACACTAATATGCGTTGCGGTCGTTGCTCTTGCATATATGTCAGGACTGATAAATGTCCGCTAAAACCTGTGACACCGATAAATTGGGGATGATGTTCTGGAAAAATCCCTTTGGCGCGAGGTGATGTCATTACCGCCGCCCCGGTTTTTTGTGCCAACTGGCGGATTTCCTCGGCGGCGTGTCGCGCCCCAAAGCCAACCCAGATAGCAAAGGATTCTTCAGATAATAGTTTTACACATTCAGCGATCGCTTCTTCACTAGCTGTTGGTACAGATTGAGAAAAGCCTTGCTGAGGTAACTGTGCTTTTAATGGTGTCGTCTGGATTGGGGTAGGAACGCTAATATGGGCTACAAAGCTGCCTGGTTGGGCTAAACCTTGGGCAAGTCTGCGAGAAATTTCTGGCAGTTGATCTCCAGACTCTAATATAGTTGCGTAATTGAATAGTGGGCCCGAAGTAAAAATTCCTGAGAAGGGCATTGTGTGGGCGCTAGTTTCTTGACAAGCTCCCCGACCGCGATTTGCAGTTGAGGTTGCAGCCGACAAGAAAATTACCTTTGCTCCTTCCCCTCGCGCTGCAAAAAGCCCAGTCAGAGCGTTTGTAATCCCAGGGCCTGTAGTAGTGAATACCACGACGGGGCGATCGCTGGCAAAATAAGTTTCAGTCGCGGCGAAGGCTGCTCCTGATTCATGGCGAAAGTGAAGCAATTCGATGCTACTACGGTTTAATGTTGCCCATAATGGCCCAATACCGCCTCCTGAAACACCAAATGCATAGTTAACTCCCAAATTTTCCAGAATCTTAACTAGAGCCTCTGCAACCGTAGGATTTAATTCTGACTCTGGAAATTTTTCATTCAGCGATGCAGGAGAGAAAATAGAAGATCCAGTTGAAGTTTCAAATGAAATTTGATTAGATGAAGGGTTAATTTTTGTTCCCAAAGCTTGAGGAGAATTAGCTTTTTTGTTGATATACTTAGTATTCACCATTGCCAATGATTCCTGTTTATTGATTTTTTAGCTTTATTGATGACTTAGCTCAAGCTAGATTTAGTTATTAACAGCAACTAATTGAGAGCTTGATTGCTGGCGTAAAACTCGTTTTAGAACTTTACCTGTTGGGTTCTTTGGCAGGGAATCTACAAAATTAATAGCACAAGGAAGTTTGTATTTTGCCATTCTTTCCGAGCAAAATTTTAGGATTTGTTCTTCGCTAATTATCTTACCCTGCTTCAAGATAATATTTGCTTGAACTATCTCACCTTTGATAGCATCCTTAACGCCATATACAGCTACCTCGGCAACAGATGAATGTTGATAAATCACATTTTCAACTTCAGTCGGATATACCTTAAATCCAGACACATTAATCATGTCTTTCATGCGGTCAACGATGTAGAAAAAACCGTCTTCATCTATCCTACCAATATCACCAGTATGGAACCAGCCATTTTTAATTACTTCCGCAGTCTCAAATGGGCGATTCCAATAACCAAGCATGACGTTAGGCCCTCGAATTACTATCTGACCCAATTCACCAAGCTCTACCTGATTACCATTATCGTCAATAACTTTCATTTCTACATTCTCAATTGGAGCGCCAATGGAACCGAGTTTGTATTTCAAATCGTGATTATAAGACGCACATGGTGATGTTTCAGTTAAGCCATATCCTTCATTAATGACTTTCCCATACTTATCTCGCCAAGTTTGTGCAACTTCAATTGGCATTGGTGCGGCAGCTGAAAAGTAGTAACGAACACTATTGAGGTTGTAACCAGATAAATTACTATTTAGAAGATTGATAAATACCGTTGGTACTCCAAAAAACATTGTTACTTGATGAGTAGCGATCGCGTTGAGTATTTGCTCAAGATCAAATCGACGTTTCAGGATAATTGTGGCACATACGTTTAATGCTGCATTGAGAATAGCATTTTGACCAAAGCAATGAAATAACGGTAGATAAAGTAGTAATCGGTCATCTGATTGCATTCCACAACAACGGTTTTGGGAATACATATTAGAAATTATGTTGCCGTGAGAAAGGGTCGCTCCTTTAGGAAAACCTGTTGTTCCTGACGTATAGACGATGCTAGCAGGAGTATGGCGATCTATTTCAATAGCATCTGCATTACCAGAAGCACTTTCTATCAGTTTTGCTAAAGTAATTCCCTTTTTGGCGCTACCCTCTGCAATCAAAATGTGTTGCAGTTCGGGTAAATCTGCCTCTGGTACATTTTCAATGAGTGACTCTGTAGTAATTATTGCTTTAGCAGCACAATCGTTGAGAATGTAGCTAACTTCATTACTTTTCAGCATGACGTTGACTGAGACAACAACCGCACCAATTTTGAGAATGCCAAGATAAGAAATGATAAATTCTGGAATATTTGGCAAAAACAAAACTACGCGATCGCCTTTTTTAATTCCTAATCCACTTAAACTGTTAGCTAGACGATTTGCTAGTTGGTTAAGCTGTTTGTAAGTAAAAGATTTCTCTTCAAATATCAGCGCGATTTTATCAGGATATAGTTGATAACCCCGCTCGATATGATGGGCAATATTCATGGCTAAAAAGACTCACTTAACTTCATTACCTTTGTCTACTTCGACAGTCATTGCTCAGAAGAATTCAGTGTTAATAATGTCTTTTGAGTATTTAGCTGACTGACGCTATCAAGTTCCGTTCGTGGCTGCAATGTCATCAGGATGCCTTTGCGTGTTTGCAGAGTTAGCAATGGCTGCGGCTCAACTGGATGTTCAGGCAGTAGATTGAGGCGGAAACGTTGACACACCATTGCCACAATCAACTGAATTTCTGTTAATGCAAACATGTCACCTAAGCATTGACGTTGGCCGCCGCCGAAAGGAAAGTATGCATAACGGGGACGATCAACAGAGCGTTCTGGTGTGAATCGTTCAGGATCAAAGCCTTCAGGATTATCCCAAAAAATAGGGAGGCGGTGCGTGACAAAGGGACTGAACAAAAGCATCGAGCCAGCTGGAATATGATAGCCGCCAATCAAATCATCGCCCAAGTTGTTGCGGGCATAAACCCACGCACCCGGATAAAGTCGCATTGCCTCTTGGACAACCATTTTGGTATATTTCAGGTATGGCAAATCCTCGAAAGTAGGGGTTCTGCAAGCCAATACCGTAGCCAGTTCTGCCTGTAACTCGCGTTCCACGGTGGGATATTTGGAAAGCAAGTACCAGATCCAACCAAGTGTTACAGCTGAAGTCTCAAATCCAGCCGAGAAGAGTCCAACTATCTGGTCATGTAATTGCCGATCGCTCAATCCTTTGCCAGATTCATCCTGAGTACTCATGAACATTGAAAGTATGTCATGAGTAGTATGATTGCCTTGTTTGCGTTGCTGAATAATGTTGTTAGCAACTGTGCGGAGGGTGTTGATTGCTTGGGTAAACTGGCGGTTTTTTGGTGTGGGGAAGCTAATAGGCGGCTTGATGACAGCCCATAAGCGATCGCTAAGGAACTTGTAGATATTATTCCAAGCCTGAATTAGTTCGCTGGTGTCACTATCAGCATCGATACTCAAAGTCGTCTTCAGCAGAATCTTCTGTGTCAGCACGAGCATTTCCGCAGAGATATCGAGAGTTGCACCGGGTGGAATTTTTTGCCAGCGTTCTACCATCTCGGCGGTAAGCTGGGTCATGTCATTGACCATCGCGGCGATTTGCTGGCGGTGAAAAGATGGTTGCATGAGGCGACGCTGGGAACGCCATGAATCACCCTCGCTAATTACCAAGCCTTCGCCAATTACTAGTTTTATGTCCTGGAAATTTTCACCTTTTGTATAGTTCTGAGGATTTTCTTGCAGGACATATTTTATAGAATCGGGATCGGCAATCAAGTAAAGTTGTTGCGGGCCGATTGACCCCAGATGGACAACGCCACCATACTCACGCGCTGCATTGGTGAGGAATTGCAGCGGATTTGTTGACATTTGTGGAAAGCAACCAATAATCGGAAAACCAGGTGGGCCAGGAGGTTTTTTACGTGCATTTTGGTAGATGCTTTGTTTGATCATTGTATTCTCTCCAATTTAATTAGAAAAAATCATCACCGTTCGTAACAGATTAAGACTTAGGAGTTTCAGGTCAACAAAAGCTCCTTAACTGCTTGCACAATCTGTCCACCATTGGCGATATCACTGGCAATTTTGGCGATGTGTTCGTCTAGGGCTTGTTCGTGGTCATTCCAGATGTAAGGTCTGTCGGCAGAAGGCGCTTGTCCGACGACATCACGGATTGCTAGATATAAATTTCTGGTTGCTGGCGAGAGGGTGACGCGGGCATCATAATGTCCAACAGTTTTGTATGTGCGTAAATCAACCGATTGCACACCAAACATCAAAGCGATCGCTATATATTGTTGAAAGATTTCTACTGATTGACGTGCTAAATTTGCGGAAGCAAAACCTTGGCTGTTGATATTTTGGTTATATTGTTCTGCGTGAGTGGGAAAACGATCGGCTATAGAATTTCCATAGAAGGTTAACAGAGGCATAATCGAGTTGCCAGTAATTTGCAATCCCTTCAATCCCATGTTTACAACTCGATCTGTGTTACCAACTAAAGATGGAGATAGCCCATTGTTAAATTCTGGTGCAACCAAGTACGCTATTTGGACATCCAAGTGTTTAGCTAACAACCCGATGTAGTAACGCAATTGATCCATACCTACGCCAATGTACTGCCCTAAGAAATTACCGCCATGATAACTTGCTTGGTTTTCTACATCGATAAGTGGGTTGTCAGTTACAGAGTTAATTTCTACTTCAATTTGTTTTTGAATTTGGTCAAAACCATCGACAATTGGCCCCATATATTGAGGCAAACAACGCAGTGAATAACGATCTTGAATCGGATGTTCGCCGCGATAGTTGTGAGCGCCATTTAACTCGTCTCGAACTAACTGCGAACCTTCTAACAGGTTGAGCATTTGGCTAGCAGCCCATTTTTGTCCTGAATGTGGTTTGAGTTTATGGATAAATGGGTGAAATGATTGATTAGTCCCATTTAAACCTTGAATAGCTAAGGCGTGGGCAGCCATTGACAATCCTAAAAGATTTTTGGTGTCGTAGACGCAATTAGCGGCGATACCTGTCATGACTGAAGTACCATTCATCATTGCTAACCCTTCTTTAGGAAGTAGGTGCAATGGCTCTAAATTCAGCTTTTTGAGTGCTGTTAGGGCATTTATTTCTTCACCGTTAAAGTCAACGGTGTAACTGGAATTTAAACCAATCAATGCTCCGGTAATATATGCTAAGGGTGTTAAATCACCACTAGCACCAATGGAACCAAATTCGCAGACATGAGGTGTAACACCAGCATTCAGAAATATCAACATCCGCTTGAGGATTTCTAAACGAATCCCCGATGCACCACTAATGTGAGAATTCACACGTAGCAGCATGGCAGCCCGAACATCAACTAGAGGTATTTTTTTACCTGCACCTACTTTGTGATACCACATCAAATTATTTTGTAGTAAAGTCGCAGATTCAGGAGAAATTACCACGTTTGCCATACCACCAAAACCAGTTGTCACCCCATAAATAGGTTCACCAGATTCAACGGCATTACGAATATAATCGCAGGATGCTTGAATATTACCCAGTTTTTCTGGATCGTCAGTTAAACGTACCTGTTTGCCATAACGCGCTACACTAATTACTTCTTCAACAGTGAGATTGCGATCGCCTACGACTACAGCATCATCAGAACTAGGGACAAAAGAAAAAGCTGTTTTCTGGCCAGTGTTTGTACTTAAGCTAACTGTATTCATGTTTTCTAGAGTTTGTTGTGACTAAAGTTTTCAATCTTGGCTGACGAGCTAACAATTCTTAAAGAACCCCAATCTTCCAATTTACTAAAGATGTCTGCGACTGAGTGACTTTACTGTTTGTGTATCTTGGTTCTTGCCAGCGACCAAAGAATTTGCCCAGAGGAGTGATTTCTTTCATAAATTGCTCAAAGTTAGGAAAATTGAGCGATTGAGGCCCATCTGAAAGGGCTTTTTGAGGGTTGGGGTGAACCTCAACCATTAGCGAATCACAACCAGCCGCGATCGCAGCCAGCGCCATTGATGTCACCAATTCCGATTTACCAGTAGCGTGGCTAGGATCGATCGCAATTGGCAGGTGAGTTAAATTACGCAAAACCGGAATTGCAGATATATCTAACGTGTTGCGTGTATATTCCCGATCAAAAGTTCTAATGCCTCGTTCGCACAAAATCACATTGGGATTTCCTGCTGCCAAAATATACTCCGCTGACATCAGCCAATCTTCAATAGTGGCTGACAAACCACGTTTGAGGAACACAGGTTTATTGGTTGCACCGACTTTTTTCAAAAGAGAAAAGTTTTGCATATTGCGTGCGCCAATTTGCAAAATATCTGCAACTGATGAAATTATTTCCAATTCAGCTGCATCCATTACCTCGGTAATAATGCCCAAGCCAGAAACCGATTTAGCTGTTGCTAACCAGTCCAAGGCACTTTCTCCATGTCCCTGGAAAGCATAAGGTGAAGTTCTGGGTTTGTAAGCACCTCCTCTGAGAAACTTTGCACCTGCGGCTTTGACTTGCAGTGCAGTTTCTACAATCATTTCTTCGCTTTCTACAGAACAGGGGCCTGCAATTACAACTACAGGATGGTTTTGACCGAAAGTGATGGTTTCAGAGGGTGTAAACACCTTGACTTCACTGGGTTCACCATGACGAAACTCTAAACTAGTGCGTTTGAATGGCTTCTTTATCCGTAGCACTTGCTCAATAAAAGGGCTTAAATTTTGCACTTGGCGCACGTCGATTTCTGCCGTATCACCAATTAAACCAATAGCTACTTTATGTTTACCTACAGAGATTTCTGGGACAACATTCCAGCGTGAAAGTTCTGTGAGCAATGAGTCAATTTCTTGTCGAGGAGAACCGGATTTCATGACAATAATCATCGTTTCAACATCCTTCTAAAATATGTATGCAATTAACTTGTACAAATCTGAAGTTGTGTAATTACTTAGCTTAAAAACCAGGAAATAATGGCGTTCAGTAGTTTTACTGTTGCCAATGACTTACACAATATCTGAGAACTTCATGTAACACAGCAACCTTTTCTGCTGCTTTAGGTGCAGTTTCTCCACCTGGAACATGCAGAAAAGTGCATTGACAGCTTTTCTGCAATTTTTACCCGAAAAATAAGACTTTTTGTGCTTTGTAGAGTCAACTAACCGATATGATTGGTCAGATTCACTCGTTGGAGGAAAGGGATTTCCAGCAGTTGATGTTACCTCTAGCCCAATACAAGCGCATCGAGCAAGCCCGCGCCTAAGTCTTACATACTCTGGAAGATTATTCTGCTCAAAGGGTGAGGAATCGTTCTCCTTAATGCTTGATACTTGAGTCTTGAATTGCAAAAACTATCAAAACAACTAAGTGATGAAATCCGATCGATTAGAGATGCAAGACCCCCGGCAGCAATATCCCGCTCCGCCCTTTCCTCAACAACCACAGCCCGTACCAGGACTTGCTCAAAAGATGCAGCCCCAACCGGATCACGGTGAGCAGAGCTACATTGGATGTGGAAAACTTGCAGGTCGGAAGGCATTAGTCACCGGAGCCGATTCTGGTATCGGGCGTGCTGTTGCGATCGCATTTGCGCGAGAAGGTGCTGATGTCGCGATCGGCTATCTTAAGAGCGAAGAGGCTGATGCTCAAGAAGTCATCCAATTGATTGAACAATCAGGGCGCAAAGCAGTTGCGCTTCCAGGTGACATCACCGACGAGCATTTTTGCCAAAAGCTGGTGACAGATGCAGTGCAATCTTTGAACGGTTTAGATATTCTGGTGAACAATGCTGGCGCACAGACATCTTACCCATCAATTAGCGATATCACGACTGAGCATTTCGATAAAGTGATGAAGACAAACCTCTACGCGCTATTTTGGATTACCAAAGCTGCTATTCCACATCTTAAACCCGGAGCATCAATTATTAACACCACTTCGATTCAGGCATATCAACCTTCAGCGAGTCTGCTTGACTATGCGATGACCAAAGCCGGCATTGAGAATTTCAGCAAATCTCTCGCCAAACAGATGATCGAGAAGGGAGTGCGCGTTAATGCAGTCGCACCCGGTCCATTCTGGACTCCGCTACAGCCGAGTGGTGGTCAGACCCAGGAGAAGATCGAGAAATTTGGTTCTGAAGTTCCGCTCGGAAGACCTGGGCAACCTGTGGAAATTGCTCCTGTGTATGTGTTGCTTGCTTCCCAAGAAGGCAGCTACATCACCGGAGAAGTTTATGGTGTAACAGGCGGCATCGGGATTGCCTAGTTCAAAATGTTGAAACGACTCTAGGAGAACTTTTATAAGAGTCACCGATCTTGAAAATAGGGAAAACCTTCAAATTAATTCTGGTTGGTTAACTGCGATCGCCATCGGCTTATGGCGGGTATACCATCGCAATCGTCATGATTGTACTAGGCATGATTGCGTTGGCGCAGCCCGCCGCAGGCATCGCATTTCCCTTCTTTGTGTCCGTTACTTCAGCGCTAGGATTTGACTGAATTTTTGTGTTTGCCGGAATTGCTTAAATCATTTAATCATTTATGCCTTTAAGTCATTAGGTGCTGGTTTTGTGGCTTGGAAACTAGTTTTAGGGATTCTATCGAATGCTAACGCTGCATTTTGGACAGTCTTGACGCGCTACCTTAAGTTGAGCAGTGCTAGCTAGTCATCCCAAGCTCAAAAATGTTCAGAAATCTCCAGATGCGATTGATTTGCGATCGCTTGCACATGAACCACCCAAAGAAAATGTTACTGAGTGTCTCAGGTTGATGGGTATCGCTTTGGGTAATCTGGCCAGTGCAATGAACAATACCAAAGCCCTGCAAGCTGCGGCGTTAATTTTGGGGAGTGAGCCGACACCAAGTGCGATCGCTCTCTATCTGCAAGTCCTAGCCCAGTTGAGGAAAATCAGAGGTGGACAGTAGAGAAGCGGATGCCATCTGTGATACGCTGGCTGATGCTGACTTCTAATCTTTGTAATGCCAACTTGAAGATTATTCGTTTTTTGCATAAAGCACGAAACTTGAGGTGAATAGTATTATATAACAGTATCTATTATGGATAAACCGGGGACAAGATTAATTGTCTCCCATATAATTTACTTCTATCAAAAACTGCTCTGGATAACTCCAGGGCAGTTTTATGTTGAGCCGATTAGCCCTAGTTTAGTAATCGCTATGATATTAGATAGAGTTTTATCATTCATCAGGTGCCAAATAATCAACACAAGCAATGCCAACTGTGTCAAAGAGAGATGGAATATTTAACTGTCCATCACTTAATTCCACGACAAAATACCAAACGCAAAAAACAAGACCCAGGCCCAACAGCAAATATCTGTTCTGCCTGCCATCGACAGATTCATGTTTTATTCGATAATAAGCTGCTGGCCCTTGAACTCAACACACTAGACAAGCTCAAAAATGAGCCGCAAATGCAAAAATTCTTGGTTTGGGTAAAAAAACAAGACCCAGGTAAGCGAGTTTCAGTCCATCGCTAAAAAGTAAGGTCGATAGTGTGTTCTGTGTTACATCACCATGCACTGAAGCTATAGAAAAGAAACAGAAACCTTAAAAATGACACTAAAGTATAAATCTTGCGTATGTATGACGACAACAGCAAAAGTATTTATTAACTTTATTTACAATTTTTCGGTTAAAAACTAGAGCATTTTTTGGATATTATCGTCCAAAATCCTTTTATTTAGATTTTATAGCCCAATTACGCACCTTGTACCCCAATTTATTATTAGTTCTTGGGGTTATTGTAGTTAGGCAGCAGAACTATATTGCTATCATCTCGCCCAAAATGACCCCTGTTATGTCCTTTTTTCAAAATTATTTCAGAAGGGGATTAGGATGAATACCGCCGCACGCGAAGTTATTTTTGATTACACGAATACCGTCCAAGCCCAGAAAACAGAAGAGATTCCCCCAACCGCGCTCTTTGAGCAGTATGATACTGCCGCCGTCATGGGCGGACTCTACGGCGATGGGATCGTTGGGTTGAAAGGCGCATTCGAGCCGACCTGGGCAGATCGCCTTGGTGAGGATATTGAGGTTCTCTTCTCTGAAGCGCTTGCGCGTCCGGGAGGAGCAGTGGGGCGCGGGCCCAACCGATACTACGTAGAGATTCACCCGGAGAGGATCGGGGGATTTCTCGATCTGGTCACACATCCTTGGGTAGTGGCAGTGTCAACCGCAGTCCTTGGAGAGGACTACAAAATCGTAGAGATTGGGTTTGACGTGCCTCTGACTGGCTCCATGAATCAGCCCTGGCACCGCGACTTTCCCGCACCCGAAGCCACTCTGACAGGACGCAGGCTCAACTCGCTTGCCTTCAACTTAACCACCGTGGATGTCGAAGAGGACATGGGGCCGTTCGAGATAGCACTCGGTACCCAGTGGGATCGGCCAATCGGCTTCAAACACGAAATGTTTCCGCCAAAATCTCTCTACGACCGATACCAGGAGCGTGCTGTCAGGAAGCTCCCAAAGCGTGGAGATATATCTGTCCGGTCAGCGCTGACCATTCATCGGGGTACTGCCAACCAATCCCAAAAATCCCGCCCGACGCTAGTGCTTGGTGTGGATGCTCCAGATGCCCAAAACGCAAAGCGGCACGATCTCCAGTTCACTCGTGCTTATTACAAAACTATACCCGCAGAACAGCGAAAGCACTTCGCCTGCCGAATCGTCGATGAATTAGAACCTATCGTACAAGCGCATACGATTGAGGGACTCATCATGGGGGAGTCTTAACATCACCCCAGTTCAGGTTAAAACACATTGTTAGCATATAGCAATCTGATTTGATTTCTGAATTAATCGTAGGGACTAGGGACTGGGGACTGGGGACTGGGAAGAAGGAATAAAGCTGTACTGAGTTTTTTTCACGCAATCAAATATGAGTCCTATATAAAAATTACGTGTATTTCCGGGCTGATGGGGCTGGGTGGGGGGAAGGTGAAAAGCTGCGGACGCGTAAATGCCTTGATTGTAGCAATGTTCAGTTATTTACATAAGTTGAAAAAACAATCGCTAATAAATGTTCAGTGCGGTTAAAATTGTGATTTCTTCATGTTGCAACAATTATTGTTGCAACATGAAGCCATTGTGGAGAATTACCATAATCTTAACTGCGATCGCTGGAGCTATCATCACTGACGTTGGTAATTGCGATGCCTGCGGCGGGCTACGCCTACGCATCAATCGGATGTATTCTAGTGGGCTGGAGGAATCGGTACAGAAGTTTTTGGAGTCGTTAGGAAAGCTGAATCGGGCTTATTTGACGGCGTTGGAAGAAAAATTGTTGAATGTTTTGAAGTCAAAAATTAAAGTTTAGTTATCAATCTCTTATTTCATCAAACTTATTCTCGATGGGAGCAAACAGCAAGTAATAATTCTCAGAATAAGAATTGCTGTATAGTTTAAGTTATGCCAGATCATACTCTCAAGAGTTGCTCTATGATTGCTCTACCTGGTATTGCCATTCAAAACAAGATATATGAAAGTTCTAACTCTCTAGTTTATCGGGGCATCAGAGACGATGGAGTAGGGATCGCCGTAAAAATGCTAAAGCTTGATTATCCTTCTCCCCAAGAACTGACTCGCTACAGACAGGAATATAAAATTACCCGCTCCCTAAAATTAGAAGGAGTTATCAAAGCATACAGCCAGCAGGACTATCAACGCACTCTGGTGATTCTCTTAGAAGATTTTGGGGGAGAGTCCCTAGAGAAATGGATGCACAGGTACCCAGAGAACTTCTGCCCCATGCCCTTATCCACTTTTCTCAGTCTTGCGATCGCCCTCACCGACATTCTAGGCAGAATCCATGCAGCCAATATCATTCATAAAGATATCAACCCTGGAAACATAGTCCTCAATCTGGATACTGGCGTTATCAAAATTATTGACTTTGGAATTGCTACCCAATTTAACCGCACGAATCCGACTTTCAAAAGTCCTCATGTTTTAGAAGGGACACTCGCATACCTATCTCCAGAGCAAACCGGGCGGATGAACCGTTTACTCGATTACCGCACCGATTTTTACTCCCTTGGTGTGACATTTTACGAACTGCTCACCGGACAACTACCATTTCCCACTACAGACGTGCTGGAGCTAGTCCATTGTCATATTGCCAAACATCCTATTCCGCCTCATGAAATAAATACAACAATTCCCAAACCAGTTTCAGATATAATTCTCAAACTGATGGCGAAAAATGCTGAAAATCGCTATCAAAGTGCCTGGGGCATCAAAGCGGATTTAGAAATCTGTGCTGAACAATTAGCAGAAATCGGTCAAATCTCTAGCATTCAACTGGCGCTTCAAGACGTTTCGGGCCAGTTTCAAATTTCCCAAAAACTGTATGGACGGGATAAGGAAGTTGCAATGTTACTGGCGGCGTTTGATCGTGTAGCCTGTCCAGAGTCAAATCGCGTTGCTTCTTTACCAAACAATTCAGAAACAACTTCACAAAGGGAACAAACAGGCAAATCAAAATTCCAAGTCGAAATGATGTTGGTATCTGGCTATGCGGGAGTAGGTAAATCTGCGTTAGTGCAAGAAATCTATAAACCAATTACCCAAAAGCGCGGCTATTTTATCTCTGGTAAATTCGATCAATTTGGGCGCAATATTCCCTACAGTGCGATCGCCCATGCCCTACAAAAATTGGTGCAGCAACTGCTGGGTGAACCTGATGACAAAGTGCAACAGTGGCGATCGCTCTTACTCACAGCTTTAGGAAACAACGCACAAATCATCATTGATGCGATCCCCGAAGTTGAATTAATTATCGGCAAGCAGCCACCCGTACCAGAAATTGGAGCAACTGAAGCTCAAAATCGCTTTCATCGAATCTTTGGGCAGTTCGTGCGGGTGTTTTGTTCAGAATCACATCCCCTGGTGATATTCTTAGATGATTTGCAGTGGATAGACTCAGCAACGCTGAAATTAATCGAGTTGATGCTGCTGGATGAGCAAACCAAATCACTATTTTTAATTGGAGCCTATCGAGATAATGAAGTAAATCCAACGCATCCATTAGCATTAATGCTAGAGAGACTGCGAAAACAAGGGGCAGTGCTTCAAGAAATTATCTTAGCACCCTTAACGCTGGAGCCTTTGAGTCAGTTGATTGCCGAGACGCTACATCGAAATGCAGACATCGTTCGTCCGTTAGCTGAGTTGGTGTTGCGTAAAACTGAGGGCAATCCCTTCTTTGTCAGTGAATTTTTGAGAATGCTGCATAGCGAAAATCTGCTGACATTTGATGCACAAAACTTATGCTGGCAATGGAACATAGCTGATATTCAAGCCCAGGATATTACCGATAATGTGGTGGAGTTACTACTGATTCAGTTAAATAAATTACCAAAAAACACACAGCAAATTCTCCAGTTAGCAGCTTGTATCGGTGCTGAATTTAATTTAGATACGTTGTCGATTGTTTGCGATCGACCACCTGAAACGCTTTTTCAAGATTTACTAACAGCCATACAAGGTGGATTAATTCAACCACTATCTGAATTAGATGAAAACTTGTTAATTCAAGAGTATAAGTTCTTGCACGATCGCGTGCAACAAGCCTCATACACCTTAATCGATGAGTCGCAAAAGCAAATTGTTCATTTACAAATTGGTCGCAATCTCCTCCAAAAAACTTTGCTAGAGAGACTATCAGACCGACTGTTTGAAATTGTCGATCATCTTAATCATGGAATTGAGCTTGTCACAGATCGACTAGAACGCAATGAAATTGCTAGATTAAATTTAATCACAGGACAGAAAGCAAAAGCTGCGATCGCCTATAGTGTGGCTCAAAACTATTTAGCCAGAGGTAGAGCATGGCTGGCAGACTCCAGTTGGCAAACTAACTATAAGCTGACCTTAGAGTTATATACCCAAACAACAGAAGTCGCGTATTTGTGTGGCGAGTTTGAGCAGGTAGAATCCTGGGCAGCGATCGTTCTGCAAGCAGCCAAAACGGTTCTCGACATCGTGAAAGTTTACGAAGTCAAAATTCAAACTGACATCGCGCAGAACCAGCCATTAGAAGCAATCAACACTGGATTACAAGTTTTGCAGCAACTGGGAATCAGTTTTCCTGAAACGCCAACTCAGTCAGACATTCAGCTTGAGCTAGATGCGATCGCATCACTCATTGGCGAGAAGCCAATCGAGAACTTGCTCTATTTGCCGGAAATGACCGAACCGGACAAGTTGGCGGCGATGCGAATCTTATCAAGCATCACGATCGCTGCCTATGTTGCGGCTCCTGATTTGATGCCTCTGCTTGTGTCTAAACAAGTAAACTTATCTATTCAATCTGGTAATGCTGTTGTATCTCCCTTTGCCTATGCATTTTACGGATTAATTCTTTGTGGAACGAGTGGGAACATTGCGATTGGGTACGAGTTTGGGCAACTTGCGCTAAATCTATTGTCACACCTTAATGTTCATTCTCTCAGAGCTAGAACATTACTCATTGTGAATAACTTTATTATTCATTGGAAAAAGCATATTAAAAACACAATCCAGCCCTTGCTAGAAGCCTACCAAAAAGGTTTAGAAGTTGGAGATTTAGAGTTTGCTGCTTATTGTGCTCATTGTTATTGCTTCCAATCCTACGCAGTTGGAAAGGAACTCGTAGAAGTTGAGCGCGAGATGACGAAATACAATGAAGCAATTCGTCAAATCAAACAGAAAACGGCGCTAACCTGGAACCAAATATATCAGCAGGCGATCGCAAATTTGATGGGCTTTTCGGTCAGCCCAACTCGTCTAGTTGGCGAGTTCTACAACGAAGAGAATGGATTGCCACAACATGAAGTAACAAATGATGGAACGTCAACCTTTGATGTCTATTTCAATAAACTTATCCTGTGTTACCTATTTTCTGAATACGCTCAGGCAGTTGAAAACTCAACCATAGCAGAACGTTATTTAATCCGAATAACAGGCACACCTGTTGCTCCTTTTTACTATCTATATGATGCGCTGGCAAGACTCGCCATATACTCTGAAAGCAGCACTCAAGTGCAAGAGGAACTCCTCAAAAAAGTTACGGTTAGTCAGGAGAAAATGAAGCAATGGGCACAGTATGCGCCAATGAATTGTTTGCATAAATATCATCTGGTGCAAGCAGAGACTGCACGAGTTCTAAGTCAGTGGTTTGAAGCAGAGGAATTCTATGAACAAGCAATTCAAGGAGCCAGGGAAAATGAATATATCCAGGAAGAAGCGTTAGCATACGAGTTAGCTGCTAAACATTATCTAGTGCGAGGTCGGCAAAAGATCGCCCAAACCTACATGAAAGAAGCTCACTACTGTTATGAACGGTGGGGAGCAACTGCGAAAGTGAGAGATTTAGAAACTCGCTATCCGCAGCTATTTCCTGAACAGTCGAGCGTGGCTTCCACACCAATCTGCACTACTGCTGAAACCACTTCTAATACCTCACACATCGCTTTTGATTTAACGGCAGTAATGAAGGCAACTCAGGCGATTTCGAGCGAAATTGAACTAGATCGGCTGCTCCGTTCCTTGATGAAGATATTAATCGAAAATGCTGGCGCACAAACAGGATTTTTGATTTTAGAAAACTCAGGAAAATGGGTGATTGAAGCGTCTAGTGAACTTAATGAGGGTGAGAATGTCGATGTTACACAAGTGCTGCAATCTATCCCAACTGCAAATCATCTACCTGAATCAATTATTAATTATGTTATTCGTACTCATGAATCTGTCATCTTAAATGATGCTACTCGTGAAGGTAATTTTATTAATGAGCCATATATTCAACAGAATCAAACTCAATCAATTTTATGTTTACCTCTGCTCAATCAAGGTAAGCTAGTGGGCGTGTTGTATCTAGAAAATAAATTAGCGGCTGGAGCATTTACACCAGAGCGAGTCTCCTTCCCTGCGAGAGGCTGCGCCAACGGAAACGCTACGCGATCGCAAGTCCTGAATCTACTTTCTACTCAAGCAGCGATCGCAATTGAGAATGCCAAACTCTACTCAAAGCTCCGCGCTAGCGAAAGTCAGATGACTCAATTTCTAGAAGCGATTCCAGTGGGAATTGGCATTATTGACGCGACAGGTCGCCCTTACTATGTCAATCAGCGGGGAATTGAGCTTATGGGTAAAGGCGTCGATCCTGCTGCGACACCAGAGCAACTTTCAGAAATTTATCAATTTTACGTGACGGGAACGGATCAAATCTATCCGTCAGAGAAACTGCCAATTATTCGGGCGTTGAGTGGCGAACGCACCAGGACTGACGATATAGATATTCGCCAAAACAACGCAACTATTTCATCTGAGGCATGGGGAACTCCAGTCTTTGACGAACAGGGCAATGTGGTTTATGCGATCGCAGCCTTTCAAGACATCACAGAGCGTAAACAAACCGAACATCTCTTAGCCAATTACAATCGTACCTTGGAGCAACAAGTAGCCCAACGAACGGCAGCTTTACAGCAAAGTGAAGCAGAATTGCGCCATCGGGAACAGGAATTACGACTGATTGCCAACGCTCTACCAGTTCTGATCGGCTATGTAGATGCCAATCGATGTTATCAATTCATCAACCATACCTATGAGGTCTGGTTTAATCGTAGCCGCAATGAAATTCTGGGCAACCCTGTTCGCCAACTTCTCGGTGAGGCGGTTTATCAACGAATTGAGCCGTACATTAATCAGGTGTTTGCAGGGCAAACGGTATCTCTAGAAACAGAGATCCCTTTTGGGCTTGGCAAGCGGTGCATCAGCGCGACCTTGATCCCTGATTTCGATGACAATGCTCAAGTCAGAGGCTTCTACAGTATCATGACAGATATTAGCGAACGCAAACAAGCAGAAGAAGTGTTGCGTCAGTCCGAGGCTCAATTTCGAGAACAGGCAATCCTCTCCGATTTTCGCGCCGATGTGGATAGTGCCTTGGCTCAAAGTGCTAGTTTGCCCTTGATGCTGCATCGCTGTGCCCAAGCCGTTGTTAAGCACTTTAATGCGGCATTTGCTCGGATTTGGACGCTAAATAAAGACAAGAATGTTTTGGAGTTACAAGCCAGTGCGGGGATGTATACCCGTCTTGACGGTGAATACAGTCGAATTCCTGTAGGTGGCCTCAAAGTTGGACAAATTGCTCAGGAACGCAGTCCTCTGTTGACTAACAATGTGTTTGATGAATCATCCATTGATAAAGAATGGGCAAAACGAGAAGGCATGGTGGCATTTGCAGGCTATCCGATACTGCTGGATGAGCAACTTGTTGGAGTTATAGGGATGTTTACTCGACATCCCATTCCGTCGTCCAACTTTGAGGCGTTGGAGTTTTCAGCCCGTGAGATTGCATTAGGAATTAGACGCAAACAGGCAGAAGAAGCGTTGCAAGCCTCCGAAGCAGAACTTCGGGCGCTCTTTTGTGCAATGCCCGATCCGCTCTTGGTAGTAAATGCAGAAGGGCGGATTTTGAGAGCAAGCCTGATCGAGTCAGAGAAATTATCTAACCCGATTGACGAACAGGTGGGTCGAACATTTTCCGAAATTTTTGAGCGATCGCAAGCCGATACATTTCTTGGCTGTATTCGGCAAGCATTAAGCACTCAGCAGCCCCTAACGGTTGAGTATAGCTCGATCGTGGGAGGGTGGAAAACCTGGTTTGCAACTCGCATCTCGCCCATTTCAGAACATTCTGTCATTTGGCTGGCAAGAGATATCAGCGATCGCAAACGAGCCGAAGAAGCCTCGATTCTAGAAGAACGCAATCACATGGCGCGGGAAATTCACGACACTTTAGCCCAAGCGTTTACAGGTATTATCATTCATGCTCGCTCTGCCGCCAATAAGGTAACGGCAGACCCAGAAAAAGCGCAAACTCTCCTCACTCAGATCCTCGACTTAGCCCGTTCTGGGCTTGCGGAGGCACGTCGTTCAGTAGAGGCACTACACCGCCCATACCTTTTAGAGAGCAGTAACTTACAGGATGCCTTAAGCCATCTTACTGCTCAATTAGACTCCTCGATCGCAACCCAAATCGTCTACGAAGTCATGGGTACGCCCTATCCCCTATCCTCCGATCTGGAAAATAATCTGTTTCGGATTGGGCAGGAAGCTTTGACAAATGCAATCAAACATGCTAAAGCACGTGAAATCCACATTGAACTGATCTATGAACCGACCCAATGCAGCTTGCGAATTAAAGACGATGGGCAGGGATTTAATGTAGAAAACCAGGCGATACAGAATGGCTTTGGTCTACTGGGGATGGCAGAACGGGCTGAACGCATTAGAGCTAAATTAAAGATTCAAAGTGACTTAGAGCAAGGGACAGAGATCGCGGTATCCATTAATCGGGGGTTAAGTCAGCATGAATCAGCCCAGTAGCATTCGCGTTCTGGTTGTGGACGATCATCCTGTTGTCCGCCAGGGGTTGATCGGAATGTTAGAGGAGGCTCCAGATATTGTCATTGTGGGTCAGGGGCGAAATGGGCATGAGGCGATCGCAGTTTTTCAGCAACAGCAACCTGATGTGACTTTGATGGATTTACGGATGCCCGATATGGGGGGTGTTCAGGCGATTACGCTTATTTGCAATGAGTTTCCCAATGCCCGAATTATTGTGCTGACCACGTATGACACCGATGAAGAGATTTATCGAGGATTACGAGCCGGGGCAAAGGGTTATTTACTGAAGGACTCTGAGCCAGAGGAACTATTGACAGCTATTCGGACAGTGACCAGGGGACAACAGTATATTCCCCCCAACGTGGCTGCCAAGCTAGTCCAACGGATAACTGCTCCAGAACTGAGCGATCGTGAGTTAGAAGTTCTCCAGTTAGTCGGACAGGGCATGAGCAACCAGGAAATTAGCACTGCTCTCAATATTAGTGAAAGTACAGTGAAGACTCATATCAACCGAATTTTAAGCAAGCTAGATGTCAAAGATCGCACCCAGGCAGCCATTATTGCGTTGAAACGCGGAATTGCTAGCTTGTAAAAGCAAAGATGGCACTTCTGCCTGGGTTAACCATCATATTTTAGTCTGTGAGGCAATCAAACCTGAGTTTGATTCGTTCTGCTCCCTCAAATTGACTCATCCTCAATCATTTTGTTGATTAAAATACAGACTCTGAATTGACGACAAGTCTAAGCAAGTCTCATACATTAAACTCATACAAACGATTATAGGCTTGAAGGGAAGAAATTTCAGAGTGCGCACGATGAATCTCTTTTCCTCAAAGATTTAGAATGAGCGATGTTATTCCTGACGACACACCTAGCGACCCTTGCAGTAACTGCGAAGCAGAGCGCAATCAATTAGTTGTACCTCCTTCTGAGCAAGACCATCGACAAGGATCGTTGAATGCTCGCGTTGTGCTTGTTGAGTATGGGGATTATCAGTGTCCCCAATGTAGTGAACTTTATACCTCAATTCAGGCAATTCAACGCCAGCTTGAGGCGACCTTATTCGGGAGAGATTCTCTATGCTTTGTATTCCGACATTTTCCTCAACCTCAAATCCATCCTCAAGCTCAAAAGGCAGCAGCAGCGACAGAAGCAGCAGCAGCACAAGGGCAGTTTTGGCAGATGCACGAGACGTTATTGAAGCATCATCAAGAGCTAGAAGATGGGTATTTAGCAGAATACGCTGACAATTTAGGGCTTGATGTGACTCAGTTTATTCGAGACATTGCCCAAAAAGTGCATGTCGATCGCATCAATCGAGACATTACCAGCGGAATGGATAGTGGGGTAGTTAGCACTCCAGCTTTATTTATCAATGGTGTGCGTTATAGAGACGCTTTAGAGTTTGAGCCACTACTTGTTGCGATCGTTGGAGCTTCTCATGGCTAGTATTTTCTTAAGAAGGCAGAAGTACGAAAGCAGAGGGCAGAAGGGAATCCCCATAAATAAATTTAGGGGATTTAACTTTTGACACAGTAAATATGCGCTGCGCCACTCGTTAATACATATTTATTTATTTTTTCATAAATAAATTTAGGGGCTTGTGTCCCTTGATTGCTGAGGGCAAAAATTGTATTTCTTCCTTCTGCCTCCTGCCCTCTGCCTTTCTTCGGTCAATAAATGGACTAACGTGCGTGAACTGCCGTAAATGAGGAATCTGATTGATGAGCAGTCTTCTCAAGCAAGTTGTAGCTCAAGTTTCCAGAACGGTGCCATTGCAGACGGTTTTGATTGTGCCGTTTGTGCTGCAAACTTTGGTGACAGTCGGCTTAGTGGGGTATTTTTCCTTCCAAAATAGACAGGAAGCCATCAACGATCTCGCCAGTCAACTGCGGCGCGAACTGACGAACCGGATCGAAGGCAAACTACAAACCTATACCGAGATACCCCATAACATCAATCGGCTCAATGCCAGCACCTTCGCTCAGGGAAAAATTGACCCTAGCGCAGTCAAAGGTGAATTTCCACTCTGGCAGCAAATTCAGATTTATCCAATGGTGAGTGATATCTACTGTGGCGATCGCAAAGGTTCTCTTCTAGGGGTGCGACGTAGCCCTGGCGATCGCTCAATTGAACTGCGGTCGAGTAATGTTGCTACAGATCGTCAACTCTACGGCTACAGCCTCGATCGCAATGGTCAGCGAGACCAGTTAATCAGTCAAGGCAACAAAGCCTTCGATGCGCGGGTTCGTCCCTGGTATAAAGCAGCAGTGACGGCAGGCGAACCAATCTGGAGTGGAATTTATGCCGACTTTGCTAGCCAGTTGCCAACGATCACCGCCAGTACGCCTGTCTATAGCACTGCCGATCGATCGCTGTTGGGAGTCTGTGCCACCGATGTATTTCTGCCTAATGAGATGAGCCTTTTTTTGGCTAGCCTGCAAATTGGCAAGACAGGCATCGCCTTTATTCTAGAGCGATCGGGACAACTGGTTGCCACCTCCACCGGAGAGGCGATTATTAGTAGTGAGGCGGCAGCAAATCGATTGTCCGCAGTTGAGAGCCTTAACCCTACCGTGCGAGCTACTGCTGCCTATTTGCGCGAGCATTTCAGCGATTTGTGGCAGATCCAGACTGCGGAACAGCTTGATTTTAAGTTCGATGGCAGGCGGCAGTTGATTCAAGTGATGCCATTCAAAGATACTCGTGGGCTAAACTGGCTGATTGTCACGGTGTTGCCTGAATCCGATTTCATGGCCAAGATTAATCAAAGCATCCACACGACGATTCTGCTTTGTATTGCAGCTTTGCTGCTTGGCATTGCGATCTGCATTTTGATTGCCCGATGGATCGCTAAACCGATTGTCAGCGTCAGTCAATCGGCAAAAGCGCTAGCAGACGGTGCATGGAATCAGACGGTAGAAATTGAAAGATCGGGCGATTTGGGCGAACTGGCTCGATCGTTCAACCAGATGGCACAGCAGCTTCAAATCGCATTTGCCAAAATGGAGTCTTTAAATCAGACCCTCGCCCAAAGTGAAACCCGCCTCCAGAAAATTTTAGAGTCGGTTCCGGTAGGAATTGTAGTTATGGATGCAACAGGCCGCCCTTATTACGCGAATCAGAAGGCAATCCAACTCTTGGGCAAGGGCGTGCTGCCGTCTGTCACCCCAGAGCAAATTGCCGAGGTCTATCAACTCTATGTGGCAGGAACCGATCGCCCCTACCCAACCGAACAACTGATGATTAGGCGAGCGCTAAAGGGCGAACAGGGCAGTGTGGATGATATCGAAATTCATCAGGGGAATCGCATCATTCCGATCGAAAGTTGGGGAACTCCAATTTTTGATGAGTCTGGCAACATTCTGTATGCGATCGCAGCCTTTCAAGACATCACCGAACGTAAACAAGCAGAGAAGCTTTTAGCAGAATACAATCGCACCCTAGAGCAACAAGTTGCCCAACGAACGACAGCATTGCAGGCAAGCGAAGCAGAGCTACGCGGTGTCTACGAGGAGCTTCGCTTACAGGAGCAGGAATTACGACTGATTGCCGACGCTCTACCCGTTCTGATTAGCTACGTCGATGCCAATTGCTGCTTTCAATTTATCAACCGTACATACGAGGTTTGGTTCAACCGTAGCCGCGATCAAATTTTGGGCAACCCTGTTCGTCAACTGCTCGGTGAGGCGGTTTATGAACGGGTTGAGCCGTATATTAATCAGGTGTTTGCAGGGCAAACTGTCCCTCTAGAAGCAGAAATCCCTTTTTTGGATGATAAGCGGTGCATCAGCGCGACCTTTATTCCTGATTTCGATGACAATGCTCAGGTAAGAGGTTTCTACAGTCTCATGACAGATATTAGCGATCGCAAACGAGCTGAACACACTTCTATCTTAGAAGAACGCAACCGGATGGCGCGAGAAATTCATGATACACTAGCTCAATCTTTCACAGGTATTCTGCTTCAAGTTGGAGCAGCAACACAAGTGCTGGCGGACGACCCAGAAGCAACCCAAGTACATCTGGAAATGATTGAGGAACTAGCACGGGCTGGGCTAGCAGGGACACGGCGATCCGTATCAGCACTCCGTCCGCGGCTACTAGAAGAAGGTAATTTAGAGAGTGCCCTGCATCGTATAGTGGCTCAAATGCGAGCAACGACCGACACGGCTCTGATTTGCGAAACTCAGGGTATAGCCTATTCCTTATCAATCGAAGTGGAGAATAACTTACTTAGAATTGGGCAGGAAGCATTAACCAATGCGATTAAATACGCTGATGCTGCCGAAATTCGGGTTGAGTTAGTGTATAACGAAACACAGTGTATCTTACGGGTTAAAGACGATGGCAGGGGCTTTGGAGTAGGTAGCACTCCTTTGAGCGGTGGGTTTGGCTTATTAGGAATGAGCGAACGGGCAGAGCGCATTGGCGCACAACTAACGATTCAAAGCCAACCTGGTCAAGGAACAGAAATTATTGTCACCATCAATCGAGTGTGAAAATTACAATGAGCCAATCCACTACGATTCGAGTGCTGATTGTTGATGACCATGCCATAGTCAGAAAGGGTCTAGCAACCATCATTAACCGCGATCCAGAAATGACAGCGATCGCTCAAGCTGAAGATGGGCAACAGGCGATCGCCTTGTTTCGAGAATACCAACCTGATGTCACACTAATGGATTTACGAATGCCCAAAATGGGAGGTGTTGAAGCAATTATGGCGATTTGTGCTGAATTTAAGCAGGCTCGAATCGCGGTACTCACAACCTACGATGGCGATGAAGATATCTATCGCGGTTTACAGGCGGGCGCTCAAGGCTATCTGCTTAAGGATGCTAAACCTGGCGAGCTTTTGAATGCGATTCGCGCTATTCATAATGGTCAGAAATACATTCCGCCAGAAGTGGGCGCAAAATTATTGCAGCGAATGAGCAATCCAGAACTGAGTGAACGAGAGTTGGAAGTGTTGCGTTTGATGGCACAAGGAATGGGTAATCAAGAAATTGGGACTGCTTTGATTATTGGTGAAAGCACTGTCAAATCGCATGTGAATCGGATTTTAAGCAAACTGGGAGTGAGCGATCGCACACAAGCTGTGATTACTGCTGTTAAGCGTGGGATTGTCAATTTGTAAATAAGTTGTACTCAAGTTGAAATTTGGATTCCAACTTGAGTTGGAGGCAACCTTCCATTTTGAGATGGACTGATTTATCAATCACTCTATTGAGCAAAAGTTTCAACTTTTAGAGGACGACAAGTTAGAGTTAATTGCATATATTTGTACACAAAGCCGCCAAAGCTTCAACAAAAGTATGTAAACGTTTAGTTGCTCACTGGCGGCGAAATCCTCTAGTTAATTGATGCCAAAGAATATTTAGAATTGGTAAAAAAGGCGGAATACAATTATGCATGTTTGGAATTTGGCTAAAGGTTTAGGAGTCGTAATCGTTGGCGCAATAGCTTTCTCTGGAAACTCTGCTATTGCCAAAATCAATCAGGGTGTGACTCTAGAGAATAATCTGAATGCACCTACCTTAAACACAGCGATTAAAAAGCACAATACATTAGGAGACGATGCCCTAAAAATTAATTACAGCATCAAACAAACTCAATCTCAAAATAGAAATGCTGCTCTAGATAAGAAAAAAACTTTGCTAGCAGGCTGCCGGCCATGGTCGTGTATTTAAGCCTTAGAGGATGTTTGAAAAGTATTTTTGGTAACTTCTGAGGCTCGGAAACCTAACCCCCCTAGCCCCCTTCCCTACAAGGGAATGGGAATTTCAAAGCCTCTCCTCGAAGTAGAAAGAGGCTTTGAAGAGAGGTTTCTGGTATACCTTATTACATTTCGTTAACGCACCATCTAATTTTCTTCTGAATGACTTAGACCTTTCCAAAAACTAGATTTTAGCTCAGGTAGTACAAGGATTTCAGAAGAGATCGCTGGCGATGAGCATTTTCTTTTTCGGAGGTCTCAGTGAGTTTTGAGAGCGATCGCAGTTTGTTATTCGTCCCACCTTCAACACAAGATCGCATAAAAGGTGTACTGAATGCGATTGTAGTGTTGGTGATGTATGGGGACTATCAATCTCAAGAGAGTGCAAATGTTGACAGGCTGATTAAAGTCATTGGGCGACAACTTAGTGTTTCTTTAGGGGAGAATTATTTATGTTTTATCTTCCGTCATTTTCCACAAATTCAGATTCATCCACATGCTCAAAGGGCAGCACAAGCCGCAGAAGCAGCAGCGGCTCAAGGGCAGTTTTGGCAAATGCATGAGATGCTGTTTATCTATCAACAGGAATTGGGAAATGGCTATCTAGTGGAGTATGCCAATCGTTTAGGACTTGATATTTCTCAATTTTTGCAGGATTTATCCAGGGGAAGGTATGTCAATCGGATCAATGCGGACATCGAAGGTGGACTGCGAAGTGGAGTGGAGGCTGCGCCCGCTTTGTTTATTAATGGAATTCGCTATCTCGATCGCTGGACTGTTGAGCAGATAATGGCAGCCATTGTTGCTGCAAATGATTAATGTTTTTAGTGCTTATCTTAATAAGTATTTCGGCAGAGAGTATTTCCTAACTTCTATACGGACAACAAGAACCAAAGATTTGAGCAATTTAGCAAGAATACAGAGGCGATCGCAATGATAGTTTTTACATGGAAAAAAGTTCAAAAATTGTTGCTGTGGTTATTTGCATTAAGTGTTGTCGTTGTCATATCAATGCATCCAACATCAGCCACCTCCAAGGAATTACCTCAAGCATCCAACTCTAAACCTGCGATCGTTCTCGTTCATGGGGCTTATGCTGATGGTACATCATGGCAACACGTTATTCCATTGTTGGAGAAAGATGGCTATAGAGTAACTGCTGTGCAGATTCCGCTCACCTCGCTTGCTGATGATGTGGCAACGACGAAGCGGGTGATTGAGGCTCAAAAGGGTTCTGTTGTTGTAGTCGGACATTCCTATGGTGGAAATGTGATTACGGGCGCGGCGGCTGGCAATTCACAGGTGAAAGCTCTGGTTTATGTTAATGCTTTCGCACCAGATGTCGGTGAAAAGACGAGTGACTTGAATAAAAGGTACGCAGCACCTCCGATTAGTACGGCGATCGTGTCTGATGCTGCAAACTTTCTCTATGTAGATCGCGGGAAGTTTCACGAATTTTTTGCCCAAGATGTATCAAAAGCTGAGGCGCGAGTAATGGCAGCAACCCAAAAGCCGATCGCCAGCGCAGCGTTTGAGCAATCAGTGAATGAAATCGCTTGGAAAACGATTCCTTCCTGGTTTATCGTGACTCAAAGCGATCGCGCCATCAACCCCGAACTTCAACGATTTATGGCTAAACGGATTAATGCTAAGACAACCGAAGTTAACTCCAGTCATGTTCCTTTTATCTCTCATCCAAAAGAGGTTGCCAAAGTGATTGAAGCAGCAAGTACTGCTGTGAAGTAATCGCAATTGTAAGAGAAGCAGTTTCTCAGTACAAATAAATAGAACAGACCTAGTTATTGACTAACAGTATTTCAGCGATCGCTCTTTAAATCAGTTCATTCTTGACTCCATTTATCCATTGTAGATAACAGAGGAAGAGAACTTTATGACTAATTATGACTACATTGTAATTGGTGCAGGTTCGGCTGGTTGTGTGGTTGCCAATCGTCTAACCGAAGACTGTGACACAACCGTGTTACTCCTCGAAGCGGGCAACCCAGCTACAAAACCAGAAATTCAAATTCCGGCGCAGTGCTTTAGCCTAATAGGCTCTGAAGTAGATTGGGGTTACGTTTCTGAGCCGGAACCCTACCTGAATTACCGCAAAATGTTTTGTTCCCGTGGCAAAGTCTTGGGGGGCAGCAGTTCGATTAATTTCATGATGTATGTCCGGGGCAATCCTCAAGATTACGATCGCTGGCAGGAATTAGGAAATCCCGGTTGGTCGTACCTTGATGTCTTGCCCTATTTCAAGAAATCGGAGCAGCAGCAGCGAGGCGCGTCAGAATTTCACGGGGTTGATGGGGAGTTGAGCGTTACCGATTTGATGTCCCCTGCTGTGGTTTCCCAACGCTTTGTAGATGCCTGTGTATCAATGGGATACAACTACAATCCTGATTTTAATGGTGTACAGCAACAAGGGGTAGGACTTTATCAGTTGACGATCGAGGATGGTAAACGGCACAGTGCTGCTGCTGCTTTTCTTCTACCCATTCTCCATCGTCCCAATTTGACTGTAACGACTGGGGCATTGGTGACGCGATTGCTGTTTGAAGGCACTCGCTGTGTGGGAGTAGAATATCTGCATGAAGGTAGGCTCCACCAGGTCAGAGTCAACCAAGAAGTGATTTTAAGTGCGGGTGCGTTTGATTCGCCCAAACTGCTAATGCTTTCTGGTATTGGGGATGCAGAATATCTGCAAGCGATGGGAATTTCTGCGATCGCAGATTTGCCGGGTGTCGGTCAAAACCTTCAGGATCACATTCTCACTTGTGTCGTTCAAGCAGCTACTCAAGATATACACCCTGCCATTACCAGTAATGGAGTTGAAGCCGGATTATTTTTGCATAGCAAAGGGAATGTGGAGGCTGCACCCGATTTGCAGTTCTTTTTCGGCCCGATTCAATTCTTGTCACCTGGTTATACTCCTGCTGATTTTGGATTTACAGGTGCAGTCTCTCTTACCCGTCTCCAAAATGTTGGCAGCGTTCGTTTGCGTTCATCTAATTTCAACGATCCACCAACCATACGGATGAATTATCTACAAAGTCAAGCTGATGTGCAGAAGTTGGTTGAGGGAGTGAAATTAATCCGCCAATTGTTTCAGAACAGTGCCTTTGATGAGTTTCGTGGCAAAGAAATTGCTCCGGGTTCCCAAATTCAGATTGATGCAGCACTCGAAGCTTACATTCGGGACACTTGCAGCACTGTATGGCATCCGGTTGGCACTTGCAAAATGGGCATTGACCCAATGGCAGTGGTAAACCCTGAACTACGGGTACATGGAATTCAAGGTCTTCGTGTGGTTGATGCATCAATCATGCCAACAATTACCACAGGCAACACAAACGCACCCACTATCATGATTTCTGAGAAGGCAGCAGATTTAATTAAAGCGGAGCGTACTTCGCAAAGTGTTCTTAACAAGCTTAATGTTCAAAATCTGACACACTCATCTATTTAGGAGTTCGGAAATCTCTTTTTTCAAGAGTTTATCGGACGCTTCGCTTTAGCGCTCGGTTTCTATGACGTACTGGCATTGACGGTATGAACGCCTGCTTTATTTGAGTCGCAAGCTTGAGCATTCATGACACAATTCATTAGAAATATCTATTCCATGACACAATCGTTCTGGCTTCTTGGTTCTCGCCTCACCATCCTCGCCGATCGCACCACGACTGATGGTAAATACGACCTGATTGAAGGCTATTCTCCTCCTGGTATGCAGACTCCACCCCATCGCCATACACACTATTCCGAACAACTTTATGTGCTCCAAGGAGAGTACACTGTCTGGCTTGGTAAAAACAAGGTTGTGCTAGGCATAGGTGAAAGTGTTCTGATTCCTATGGGCATACCCCATGTTGTTGCTACACTCGGCGATCGACCAGCTCGTGCGTTAGTCGTTTCTGCCCCCAGTGCCTTTGCTCAACTAATTGCTGCAACAGGGACGCTAAACGAGAATGAGGCACCTGATTTGGAATTGTTCATTCGCATCTCTACCGAAATTGGCGACGAAATTCTGGGTGTACCTGGAGATATCCCTTAGAGATTAGTTAGTATTCAATAAGCCTCGCATCGTGGAGACTCCAGCGAACGATCCCACTGCACCCCTACCCCCAATTACAGATGCAGATATTCAAAAGACGATCGCCCTTACTCCCCAATACGGACTGACCATTCTTCCTTCTGACTCCGCTCTCTATTAGCAACTGACTGCTTTAAACCCAACAATCGAAGGATTAGCATAATGAAAAAACTAGAAGGAAAAATCGCCCTTGTCACGGGTGGCAACAGTGGTATCGGTCTTGCCACAGCCAAACAGTTTGTTGCTGAAGGTGCCTATGTCTACATCACAGGTCGTCGCCAAGCCGAACTGGATGCTGCTGTAGAAGCCATCGGTAAAAATGTTACGGCTGTGCAGAGCGATGTTTCTAATCTGGCAGACCTCGATCGTCTGTTTGCTACCATTAAGCAAGAACAAGGACACCTCGATATCATCTTCGCTAATGCTGGCGGTGGACAAATTGCCCCACTTGGAGCAATCACTGAGGAACACTTTGACAAAACATTCAACGTAAACGTCAAAGGTTTGCTGTTCACCGTACAAAAGGCACTGCCACTGTTACCAGAGGGCGCTTCTATTATCCTGAATGCTTCGATTACTTCTATAAAAGGTACGCCAGCTTTCAGTGTTTACAGCGCCACCAAAGCCGCCGTGAGATCGTTTGCTCGGAATTGGATACTCGATCTCAGAGAACGCAAGATCCGAGTGAATGCCATTAGCCCTGGTGTGGTTCCGACTCCTGGTTACGATCATTTGGGACTGAATGACCAGCAGTTGCAAGAATTTGTGGACAGCCAAGCCAGCACCATCCCACTGGGACGAGTCGGCAAACCCGATGAGATTGCCAAAGCCGTTGTCTTTCTCGCTTCAGATGACAGCAGCTTTGTGAACGGCATTGAGTTGTTTGTCGATGGCGGTATGGCACAAATTTGAAGTTCAAAAGGCTTTGATCGCTTACAAAGAGTAATCCCATGACTACATATCGCACCGTTTCAATCGATGGTTTAGATATCTTCTACCGTGAAGCTGGTTCTCGTGATAATCCGACGATTCTGTTATTGCACGGCTTCCCAACGTCGTCTCACATGTTCCGCAATCTTATACCTGCCCTCGCTGATAAATTCCATCTCGTTGCTCCTGACTACCCTGGCTACGGCAACAGTTCGATGCCAAGTGTAAATGAATTTGACTACACGTTCGATCGCTTGGCTGAGATTGTAGAGAAATTCATTGCTGCGATCGCTCTCAAAAAGTATAGCCTTTATGTAATGGATTATGGTGCGCCGATTGGCTATCGGATTGCCGCTAAATATCCAGAGCGCGTGCAATCTTTGATTGTTCAAAATGGCAATGCTTACGAGGAAGGTCTGCGCGAATTCTGGGAACCAATTAAGGCATACTGGCAAGAGCGATCGCCTGAAAATGCTGAAAAGCTCAAATATCTTGTCAGCTTAGAAGCAACGAAGTGGCAATATACCAATGGTGTTCGCAATCTAGAAGCGATCAGCCCCGATACCTGGACTATCGATCAACATTTCCTCGATCGCCCCGGCAACGGTGAGATTCAACTGGCACTGCTGTATAGCTATGGTACCAATCCACCGCTCTATCCCCAATGGCAAGAGTATTTCCGCCAGTATCAACCCCCTACCCTGATTGTTTGGGGCAAGAACGACTACATCTTTCCTGCTGACGGTGCTTATCCCTACCAGGGTGACTTGAAAGACGTTGAGTTCCATCTACTCGATACCGGACATTTTGCCCTGGAAGAAGATGGAGATGCGATCGCAAACTATATCGATCAATTTCTCACATCACGGCTGTAATCCGTTCTCACCCGATCGGTGGCAATGATGGATTATACCAATTCTCTAAAAAAATAAAAAATACCTACCTTTGTAAGGGCTTTTAGTGAAAAATTAAGGAGGATTGGTCATGGCAGCAATCGATACAGCACCGTTAGAAAACAGCCTGGGATTTCTAGCTTTAAACGATGTGGTAGCAACACGAACCCTTTTCTAGCTTCTGGCAGTTGTTCATAACACGCTTTAGCGAATCCAAACTCGCGAATAAGAACCTAGTGGTCTGCCAACCCAAAAATGCGCTTGTGAGGTTGGGTAAAGGGAAAAGGGACTCATGGTAAGGGATAAAAAACATGAGTCCCTTTCACCCTTCCCCTTTACCCCGCTTGCGTTGCCTTGGCGTACTACTAGTAACAGCTTAATTGTCTACTATTCCGATTTTTTCATCCATCGCAACGATATCTGAGGAGATCGACATGACAACAACGAGCAATTTCGATTTTGCTGCCCGCGAGGCACTACGCCTGCTCGGTCCCGATCCCGAAAACTGGGTACCCGATCGCCCTGGCATCGATCATAATGTCACTATCATAGGTGGCAGCGGTAGCGGTAGCACCTTTGTATTTGCGCTACGACGTGCTGGGATCGGTCGCGTGACGGAGATTGATGCAGCCGATGACGAGGATCATGCAGGCGTGTGGTTGACGCGAGCGCGGATGAGAACGCTCCGCACACCGAAACATCTGCCTGGCCCAGAACTAGGCATCCCAGAATTATCCTTTCAAGCCTGGTACGAAGCGCGGCACGGTGCGGCAGCCTACGCGAAGATTGATCGCATTGGGCGAGTGACTTGGGCTGAGTACCTCAGTTGGTATCGGCATTTCCTGGGTATCCAGGTTCGTTACCAGACGAAGTTGGTGCGGATTGAACCAGTCGCAGGTTTCTTCCGCCTACACCTTGAGGTAAACGGTGTCCCGCTCTTAGAGACTACGCGCAAAATTATCTTCGCCAATGGCGTGGCTGGCACGGGTGGCCCGAACATACCTCCAATACTGGCTGACTTACCCCGCACGTTGTACGCGCATACCGCCGATGCGATCGATTTTGAAGCACTGCGCGGTAAGACTGTGGCGGTGCTGGGTGCGGCGGCTTCAGCTTTCGATGCAGCAGGAGTGGCGCTGGAATCGGGAGCTAAGGCAGTACATTTATTTGTACGGCGATCGGCGATCGCATCTCTGTCACTCCTTCGGGTACGGGATTACCCTGGTGCTTACGACAACTATCCCCAACTACCCGATGCAGCACGCTGGCTCCAGGCTTGGCGCTTTCATCAAGCAGGCACCGCGCCACCCCCGAACTCGATTGAGCGAGCGATCGCTTTCCCGAACTTTCACATCCATCTATCTGCACCTTGGAAATCGGCACGGAAACTGGGTAATCGCATTGCCATCCAGGTGAACGATGATGTTTTCGAGTTTGATTTTGCAATCGCTGGCACTGGTTACTTCGTTGACCCAACCAAGCGTCCCGAACTAGCCGACTTTGCCCAGCATATTGCCCTCTGGCGCGATCGCTACCAGCCACCAGAAGGACTGCGCGACGACGGTTTGGGGGCACATCCTTACCTTGGTAGCGCCCACGAATACCAAGAAAAAGTACCTGGCACTGCCCCTTATCTGAAAGACATTCACGTATTTAATCCTGCTGGTTTGGTCAGCTTCGGATTGCCAGTTGGTGACATCCATAGCATCCGCCGCGACGTACCTGCAATAGTATCGCGCATCAGCCACGACTTGTTCTTTAAGGACTGGGCGCATCATGAGGCACGGATCGCAGGCGATATTGCCCCCGATTTTGAGGACTCGCTCTATGCTGCTGCGGTGTGGAAACAACCGATCGAGGTAGCGACCCGCTAGGTGGACAATTTTTTTCACCAGTAACAAAGAATTCCGGCTCTTAAACGATGTCAGTAGAAAGCGATCGCCATTTTACGATCGCTGCCGATCGAGCATCACTGTTAAACCAATTCACTTAACAGTGTCATTTCAACAGATTGTTTACTAATTATCAAAGGAGAATGTCATGGTTGCTCAAGTAAATTCACAAGCAAAGATTTTGGAAGTTGCAGACGATCCACGTCTTTCTAAAGGAGTGAAGGCATTTTTGAAAGTGCTGAACTCAGGAGGTGTGCCTCTAGAGACATTACCTCCACTCGAAGCGCGTCAAGTTCTCGTAGATGCACAGGCTTCCGTTCCAGTAGACCTTTCAGGCATTGAAGAGTCTGAGAAGACAATTACTGCTGACGGTTATTCGATTATGCTCAACATCGTGCGACCGGAAGGTATCAAAGGCACATTGCCTGTTTTCATCTTTATTCATGGTGGTGGTTGGGTGTTGGGTGATTATCCAACACATAAGCGCATGGTGCGCGATCTGGTTGTGCTTTCAGGGTTTGCAGGAGTCTTTGTCAACTACACGCGCACGCCAGATGCTCAGTACCCACAAGCGATCAATGAGATTTATGCTGCGACCAAATGGGTTGCCGAGCATGGTGAGGAAATTGGGGTGGATGGCAAGAATTTGGCAGTGGTCGGCAACAGTGTCGGCGGAAATATGACAGCTGTCACTGCTTTGAAGGCAAAAGAAAACGGAGGGCCACACATCAAGCTACACATCATGATGTGGCCGATCGTCGATGCCGATTTTGAAACGAATTCTTATCATCAATTCGGCGACAAACGATATCTAACCGTACCCACAATGAAGTGGATGTATGACCTGTACATCCCTGACCCAGAAAAGCGCAAAGACATCTACGCATCTCCCTTACAAGCGACGGTTGAGCAACTCAAAGGCTTGCCTCCAGCATTAATTGCAGTTGCAGAAAGCGATATTTTGCATGACGAAGGCACAGCCTACGGACGCAAGCTCGATGAAGCTGGGGTAGAGGTGACAACGGTGCAGTACAACGGCATGATTCATGACTTTGGACTGCTCAATGGTTTAGCCGAACTGCCAGAAGTCCGCTCTCTGTTTGTTCAAGCTGCTGCTGAATTGAAGAAACATCTGCAATAGGATGCGATCGATGTTTTTGGGGAAAGGAAAAGACGCTCTTCCATCGCTTTGCTGCTTACCGAGTTAGCGCAGGGGAAAAGAGTAAAGCGGAATGGCACTAAGTTAAGATACAGCCCTTGCTGTAACTGGTTCCCAGCCTCCAGGCTGGGAACCCATTCTGGGAGGCTCTGCCTCCTCTTTCTTGACGAGAGGCAGCAGCCCATTCTGAATACATTCCCAGTCTTCAGACTGGGAACGAGACTAAACAAGCCTTTGGGCTTTTCTTAGTACCATTCGACTCTGCGCCGTTTCACCTTTAAATGGATCGTAATACAAACTACTCTCAGGTAATTACCTGCTATGAACAGCCACACACCGAGCGCTAGGGACATTATTGGATCATCACCGTTGATTGCGATCGCAAACGAAGCACCACCCAAGCTGATTGTCGATCCACCGCTTCCCGAACCACTGGCACAGGGACGCGTCTTTATCCAGTACCGGACGGAGAATTTGCGCGTGTTGCCGGTGTTCGGCAAAGGTGCCCTCGAAGTATCGCCGCGCATCGGTCATATCCACATCACCGTTGACGATGCGCCGTGGCACTTTGTAGATTCCAGTGGGGAAACGATCATCCTAGTCGGACTAGAACCTGGCGTACACAAGGTGCTGATCGAACTAGCTGATCCCACGCACAAAGTAATCACTAGCGAAACTGTAGAGTTCACGCTGCCCGATTTTAAGAAATCATCATGAAAAAACTAGAGGGAAAAATCGCAGTTGTGACGGGGGCTTCTGCGGAAACGCTGCACATTGCGGGTGGTAGTCGTCGATCTGTATTAAACTGCTTTTGAGGTAATTCGGCCGGCACGTACTTACAGCAAAATTCAGAATCCAGAATTAAAACAGGATTCATACCTGACTTTGGGACTTAGTTTGTGTACTCCACCAACTTGAAATCTGCTGTAATTTTAATCTAATCATGCTGAGACGTTGGCAAAGCCTCTCGGAACGAGAATCGCCATCATATCACTTACATACTATGAACAACCCTGAAAATTCTCGACTACCCCTGCCGCCTTTTGATAATGAATCCGCTATCCAAAAAGTCCGAATTGCAGAGGATGCTTGGAACACACGTAACCCTGAACTAGTATCACTCGCTTACACGTCGGATAGCATTTGGCGCAACCGCTCAGAATTTCTATCTGGCCGTGAGGCGATCGCACAATTCTTGACACGTAAGTGGCTTAAAGAATTAGACTATCGTCTGATAAAAGAGCTTTGGGCTTTTCAAGACAACCGCATTGCTGTCCGATTTGCTTACGAATGGCATGATGATTCCGGCAACTGGTTTCGCTCTTACGGCAATGAGAATTGGGAGTTTGATGAACATGGATTCATGCGATGGCGTATTGCCAGCATCAACGACCTGCCAATTCACCAAAGCGATCGCAAATACCACTGGATACTAGGTCGTCGTCCTGACGATCACCCCGAATTGTCAGACCTCAATCTTTGAAAAGCCCAATGGCTATATCACCTAGTTTTTATCCTACAAGAAGTCCACTGCTATGAATGCAAACAACGGCATCATTAGCCAGCTCAGTCAATATTCAGTGCCTGTAACCATTGATCGATTAGAAGCCGTCCTTCAAATAAAAGGCATCACCATTTTTGCCCGCATCGATCAACAGGCTGAAGCCGAAAAAGTCGGACTAAGCCTGTGTCCTACACAGTTGTTGCTGTTTGGCAACCCGAAAGCCGGAACTTCCCTCATGGTGGCAGAACCAACGATCGCCCTGGATTTACCCCTGAAAGTACTGGCATGGGAAGCAACTGACGGCAAGGTGTGGTTGAGTTACAACGATCCTAATTACTTAAAACAGCGATTTTCTCTCTGTGATGAGTTGGTGAAAAATATCGCTATCATTGCACCTTTAATCCATCAAGCACTTAGTTCCGCCGATCGCAAATAAGTTGCAGAATTAGCACGCGATCGCACTTTGGCGTTTTTGAAACAGTATTTAAGGAGTGGTGTCAAAGTCTGAACTGGGGTGACTACTGCTAGATAATTCGCCCACCGCGATCGCCCTGATAACCAAGATATTCTGATTTTGAATCACTGGAAAAACGCTGCATATCGCGGGTAGTTTTTAAGAAAGAGAACGGTGAAAATCAACAAGAAAAACCATGAACATTAACAAGAATGACATCGCAGTAGTCGTCATCAATCCGCAAAACGATGTCTTGAACGAAAAAGGGGTTTCCTGGGATTTGGTAGGTAAGAATGTCAAACTCGTTAATTTTACAACACTCATGAAAACATTTGCGTTACTCCTGGCTCTACCAATAAGTATCTTAGCTAATTTTTCCTTAAGAGCTTCTGCTGATTCTACTGCTGGCATCGTCCTGAGTACGAAATGCCGAGGCGGCTACAACGTAAATATTTGGCAGAAGTATACGAACGGTGAACTGCTTTATCGCGCCACTAGTCCCAACGGTAATTTAAGTTTGGGCAAAGGAACTAGCCAAGCGACAGAAGGTGTTCGAGTGTATAAGTTTCGGAGTGGAATTTATCAATATTGGGTGTGGGATGGCACGTTGGATAACCCGCAGTCTGGAACTTTAGAGGTGTATAAAAACAACCGTATTTTGATGAAGCAAGCTTGTAGAAAAAGTTGAATCTTCTAGCAGGTGTTATATACTTTTTGTCAACCCAGCTAGGGCAAGCATCTTGAGTTACGTTCGCCAAATACATTATCGCTAAAACCCTCTTAGTCAGTTTTTTCTGAAATTCATAACACCTTCTAGAAATCGTATTCACCTTATCAAACTCAAAGGATATGGAAGCGAACGCTCAACACTACGACGACATTATTATCGGCGGCGGCAAAGCGGGTAAAACACTAGCACCAGCGTTAGTCGCTGACGGACGTAAAACCGCTCTAGTTGAACGCAGCTTAAACATGATTGGTGGTGGGTGCATTAATATTGCCTGCATTCCTACTAAAACTATGGTGGCGAGTGCCAGTGTCGCAAACACAGTGCGAAATAGCGCTGCTTATGGTGTTAAAGCTAATACACCCATCGTTGATCTAGCAGAGGTAATCCAACGAAAACGATCGGTTGTGCAATCTGCGCGTGAAATAAACTTGCACAATTTAGAAACGGCTCTGGATAAGAACTTGATTATTGGCGAAGCAAGGTTTGTTGCTCCTAAAACAATTGAAGTAACGACGACTGAGGGGAACAATCGTGTACTTACCGCCGAACGCTTATTTATTAATACAGGCACACGACCGTTAATTCCATCCATCCCCGGACTCACTGAAGTTGAGTTTTTAACAAGTGAGTCGATTATGGAGCTAGAATACCTGCCCGAACACCTGATCGTTCTCGGTAGTGGTTATATTGGTTTAGAGTTTGCCCAGATGTTTCGGCGCTTTGGCTCTCGTGTTACTGTCATTGGGCAAAGTGAGCAAATCCTGTCTCAGCAAGATCCAGATATAGCGATCGCAGTTCAAACCTTGCTGGAACAAGATGGTATTGAATTCTTGCTAAAGGCGAAGGTGTTGAGGGTCGTTCGCGAAGCGTCTCCTTTGGAGAATCGCACTGGTAATGAAACCATCGTGCAAATCCAAGTTGGCGATCGTGAAATCACCCTCAAAGGGTCGCATTTGCTCGTCGCCGTTGGTCGTGCGCCCAATACCGAGAGCTTAAATTTAGCTGCTGCTGGTGTGGCAACCGATACACGCGGATTTATTCAAGTTAACGATCGCTTAGAGACGAACATACCGGGGATTTGGGCGTTAGGCGATATCAATGGCGGCCCGCAATACACCCATATATCGCTCGACGATTATCGCATTATCAAAGCTAATTTAATTGATGGGAGCAACCGGAGTACAGGCGATCGATTGCTTCCATCGTGTCTATTCATCGATCCAGAACTAGCTCATGTGGGTTTGACTGAAACTGAAGCACAGCAACAAGGATATACAATCCGTGTGGCGAAGGTAGATGCGTCAGCCGTTCCTAGAGCAAGAACGCTCGGTCAAACTGATGGACTTCTGAAGGCGATCGTGGATGCAGATACAGGTCGTATTTTAGGGTGTTCCCTGTTGTGTCATGAAGCAGGTGAAGTGATTTCAACAGTGCAGATGGTGATGCAAGCTCAGATGCCCTACACTGTTCTACGCGATGGTATTTTGACTCATCCCACGATGACCGAAGGGTTAAATATATTGTTTTCCAAGTTGTAAAAAGACAGCAATTACAGACCCAAGGACTTACCAAACAAACGACATTTCATTCTTGAAGGTCAAGTAGATATAGCATGATTAGTAAAACATCTAAAGTCGGTATTATTGGTGCAGGTAATGTAGGTGCAGACGTTGCAAATGCTTTAGTTTTACTCGGTAGATGTGTAAGGGTTGTCCTTTTTGACCGAACCTTATCAAAAGCTGAAGGACAAGTATGGGATATCGAAGACAGCATTCCCTTACTTAAAGAGATGGAGATTATACCATCAAATCAGTATGAAGATTTAGCTGATTCAGATATCATTATTGTGACTGCTGGGGTGCAGCCAAAACAAGGACAGACGCGATTAGATACATTGAGCGACAATGCAGAGATTATACGTTCGACAATCAAAGAATTGGATCGAGTTGCACCGAATTCAATCGTAATTATCATTAGCAATCCAGTGGATGTACTCACGCGGATTGCAATCGCTACTTCCACCAGAGCAGAAAACCTAATTTTCGGTTCAGGAACCGTTCTTGATACTGCTAGACTGAGATATCAACTTGGAAAGCAACTGAATGTTGCAAAACAAGACATTCATGCTTATGTGATTGGAGAGCATGGAGACAGTCAATTTGTCGTTTGGTCTAGTGCATTTATTGGAGGAATTCTGTTAACTGAATTTCCCATACCACAAGGAGCAACGCTAGAACAAATTCAGCAAGAGTACGCACAGTTAACTCGTAAACGAGGCCATAACATTTTTGAACGCAAAGGAAATACAAGCTATGGTATATCAACAGTAGTTTGTCAGTTAGTTGATACCATCCTGCGAGATGAAAAGCAGATATTTCCAGTATCGGCTAGAGCAGATGCTAACTATGGAGTTGGCAATGAAGTTGTTCTTGGACTTCCATGTATCATTGGCTCAAAAGGTATTGACCGCCAACTGCTGTTATCAAGAAATGCTCATGAACAACGCTTATTAGAAGAATCAGGCAACAAACTCAATGAAGCCTATAATTCTTTGCATAATTAAAATCAAATTGGAACCCTATTAAACAACATACTCGTCATTATTTCGAGTTGAGTAAACGAACGATTTAGTGTCATTTTGCTTAGTTGTTGCAGCCATAAGTTCTACTTCCAATATGTTCTGGAAAAATGAGCGATCGTTAGCTTAGTAATTTGCCCCGCAGCAAGAGCCGCAGTGTCCCTAGAGCAATACTGCCTGATCGCAATATTTGCGCCAATGAATAGCAGTAGTGCCAATTCTTGCATCATTCCAGTCATGCCGCGTTCAACAAGGCGCAAGGATGCCAGCGACAAGGCAGCAATGCCGAGGGTGAATGCCCAGTAGGAAGCTGTAAAGGGTTGTTGAAACAACCACGGTAGCAGCCGCAGTAGAATCAGTGCTTGCAACAGTCCATAGCCGAAGAGGAACTGGGCAAAGGCATCGGGCTGACCAGTGGTGATACTCAAATAAGCAACACAGCCAACGGCAGGGGGGGCAAGTTGAATGCCCAGCGTTGGCCGTAGTGGTTTAGGCAATGCTTCTAACAAGTAGAGGCGCTGCATAATCATCGACTCCAGTGCTAGCCACGAAAACAGCCCTCCTCCAAAAAACAACAGGCCCCACTCTCGATAACCGAGGGTACTAGCAACGATCGCACTGACAAAACTACCTGCGACTGTAGAGAGGTAGAGAATGGGTGTAATAATTTCTGGCTTACGTCCTCCCATCCATAGCTGACCGGAACGATACACGCCAAAGCTTAACTGACCAATTGCACCGACAACAAATAATGTGATGGCGATCGCACGAGAGTAGGGTGCGCTCGCTAGCGCCACAAACATCGTAGACACAGGCACTAACCCGATAAAGCAACACAAAACAGGATGCTCAAATTCAGCTAAGGCATCTGCTCTCGCCCACAGCCATTTACCCACATAAAGCAGCAACAACACGAGCCAGATTGCAATTGTCAGCAACATAATTGCTTCGCTAATCCAGGTAGGCAAGTGCCAAAGTTTAGCAGCTACTCGCCAGCAACTACCTAATCCTGCCAAACCCAGAATCATACCAAAAAAGGAAGCAGGAATGATGGCACGATAATCTTTCAATAAGGTAGGCTTTGGACGGGATTTTCTCACGATCTAGCTTTCCTGACAGCAGTAGAGAGATGCAAGCGATGAAAAAAGTCAGGCATATTGGGGTGGGGAAGATTGCTTCAAGGTGAGGAGTCGGTTCGTAATAGAGACAAAAAACCCAATTTTTAGGCTGTTTTGATAGACAAATTAGGTCAGTGCAGGAGTGCGAATGGTCTCAGACTGTTCACTGTAAATATCCATGATTGTGTTGAGCAATCGCAGTGCATCTGGCTTGGAACGCTGGAAAGAATTGCGTCCGATAATCGAACCAAATCCATGTCTGGCATGAATGGCACGAACTTCATTGAGGAAAGCATCATCACTGTCGATGGGCCCACCCGAAAAAATGACAATCCGCCGTCCGTTAAAGGCACATTGCACCACATGATGCACTCGTTGAGATAATGTTGCGATCGGAATTTGCTCTTGCTCATACACTTTACGGGCTGCATCCTGTTCAACGTGTTCGTTTGGTAGCTTTACCTTGATGATGTGAGCGCCCAATTGAGCCGCAATCTGAGCCGCATAGCCAATCACATCGATCGCTGTCTCACCCACTTTACTTAAACCCGATCCCCGCGCATAAGACCAAATCATCACGACCAATCCATGCCGCTTTGCTACCTCGGCACAGGCTCGAATCTGCTGATACATCTCAAACCGATGGGCTGAACCTGGGTAAATAGTGAAGCCGATCCCCACGCATCCTAATCTCAGCGCATCCTCCACGCTGCCAGTGAGTGCTTGTGTTGGGTCTGACTCAGCTAGTAACACATCGCGATCGTTAGCTTTCAGAATTAGGGGAATTTCACCTGCAAATTCTCGCGCTCCCGCTTCCAAAAATCCTAACGGTGCGGCATAGGCATTGCATCCTGCTGCGATCGCTAACTCAAAATGATAGCGAGGATCGTAGGCTGGTGGATTAGGCGCAAAACTGCTAGCTGGCCCATGCTCAAAGCCTTGATCCACAGGCAGCATAACGACTTTGCCAGTTCCAGCTAGTTTGCCATGATTCAGCAACCGGGCTAAATTAGTCAGCGTTCCGGGATTGTCGCTGCCATACCAACTGAGAATTTCTTTTACTCGATGAGTCATCGTCATGATTTTATCTCCGTCTGTTGTTCTACGTGTCCGCCAAACTGGAAACGCATGGCAGACAGTAGTTTATCTGCAAAATCATTTTCGCCGCGTGAGTTGAACCGTTGATACAGGGCTGCGCTGAGTACAGGGACAGGAGTACCTTCGTCAATGGCGGCTGCGATCGTCCAGCGTCCTTCACCCGAATCGGACACGCGCCCGCCAAAGCCTGATAGGTCTGGTTGTTCCAGGAGGGCGATCGCAGTTAGATCCAGTAGCCAGGAGTTATATCATGTCCGGATGATCGCTTACGATAAAGCTAGGAAGTAAAAATA
>NZ_JAVRCC020000055.1:0-51299 GCF_034530975.2 Nostoc sp. DedQUE07
ATTCTTGATGCACTAATATTTAGTGTGCCTCATTAACCTCAAATCTGCTGTATTTAGAATCGCACCTATCCTTGATTTTATGGAACTCGCCATACTTGAATTAATTTCCTAACGTAAGTAACAATAGTCTGTCCATCTGGGCTAATAGCAACACTTGTTCCATAAGAAGAAAGTTTAGCAAGTCTTTCTTGTGTCTGCAAGTTCCAGATATCAACATCACCACCACAATTAACAAATATTTTCCCATCAGAACTGAAAGTGAAAAATTTTAATTGACCACTATTAGGAAATAAAGTATGAACTTCTTTACCAGTTCTCAAATCCCATATTCTAATACGTGTTGGCAAATGATTATCGCCAGTTATTAAGGTTTGTCCATTGGGACTAATTGCTAATGAGACAACGCCATAAGGATGTCCATTTATAGACTCATGCCCTACTAAGGTATAAATCTCACTTCCCGTTATTAAATTCCATAGTTTAATAGTCTCATCTAAACTAGCGCTTGCTAAAATTTTTGCATCTATATTGATCGCAAGGGAAGTTATATTTTTTGAGTGTCCTTTGATAGTGTAAATATTTTGTTGTGTTTCCAAATCCCAGACGAGAATATTACCAGCTTCATTACCGCTAGCTAAGATTTTACCATCAGAACTGAGAGCAATAGCGGTAATAATATTGCGCTTTCTCGACTCCCATAATGGTTGTCCGCTAATAACATGACTTAATTTCTCGGTATTGAAATTCCAGATTTCAGTTCTAATAGTACTGTCATGCTGAGAACCACCTATTGCTAAAGTTTGAGCATCAGCACTGAAAGTTAAATGTTTTGGATGGTCTTTTACTCTCGTGCCAAATATTTTAGTGATGGTGCGAAGACTTTTTCCTGTCTTTAAATCCCACTTTTTAAAGTCTATATAAGTCCCACCAACAATACTGCCATCTCTTTGAGGTTCTTCAAAAGAACTACCGCCAGCATCGCAACACACTAGAGTTTTACCATCGGGATGAATGGCGATCGCAGCATCATTTCTATTAAGCTCAATTGTATAAGCACACTCAAAAAACCGATAGGGATTAAATTCTAAGATTGCCTGTTTTACTTTTAATTCTGAGATATCCCGCAATAATTTATATGCTGCTAACTGTACCCTTTTTGATGGGTCTTTTAAAGCCTGAATTACTAAATCCCAGCCTTCCTGTGTATAGTTAATGAGTTGCGAAAGCGCTAAAACGCGGTAATTTTCATCACTGTTAGCAAAACTTCGTTTTGCGCCTTCCAATCCGCCTAAAACTACACCATCGACTGGCGGAGGATTTTTTCCGCCAAGCACAGCATCATATTCTCTTGGTTGTTTGGGATTATCGGGCATCGCTTTTTACCTGTTGCTAATACCAGTGTTCCCAAATTTAGGCTATTTTGCAGTTTGCTAATTTCTCTGCAAGCGCAGACAGGGTTCTGCAACCTGTCCAAAAGTCACCTAACCCCCAACCTATAAATGCACCGCCACGGGGTAGGTGTCCTACGTTAGCACTCAAATCGAATGTCAAGTCATTCCAATACCGCCAAGCACCTTGAGAAAACCATCCCACACCTTTACCAAAGCGACACCACGCTTCCCAGTCGGGATTGGATGTACAGCCAACCATTTGCCAGATATGCGTCTGTACAACAAAGCCAAAGCGTCCATTGCTATATTTTTGCCAGAGAGTTTCAATCGTGTTTAAATCTTCACAAGGGAATTTTTCAACGTCTGATGGGTCTAAAAATCCTTGTGGTTGGCGATCGCATACGCGCAGCATTATACTAGCAGTCTCTTGGTCTGCATCTTTCCACTTTCTGGAAGCGAGCAAATTTTGCAAACTACTGTAGTTTACATCAACCGCAGAGATTAATGGTATATCACTGTGTAGATGGGACTGTACTTTTGCTAATGCTTGTTGTCTCAGCAGTGACGATACTGTAAATTCCAACTTTTCCGATTCAGTATTTACAATCTGAAACACCAATTTTGTACCAGCTTGTCCATACTTTAGGGCTTCTTCAACGGCGATAATTTGTTGTTCTAGGGATGTCGCGCCGATCAACCGTCGTTTAACACCTTCAATACCTCCTAAAACCGCACCATCTTTTGGAGGTAGTACTTGTCCGCCAAGTACTGCATCATATTCTCTTGGTTGATTGGGATTTTCTGACATTGCTGTTTTATTTAGAAAATGCTTGCACTCTGTCAATACAGCCCTGCTGCACTGCTTCAATTAAAATATCTTTTGCACCTTTTCGTTTAAAGTAAAGTGCTGCATAATTGCGTTGTATCTGTGTGCCATTGAACAGGTAATGTCGAATTCGATCTTGACCTTGAGAAGTATCAACTAAGCCCAGTGTAAAGTCAACTAACTTGTAGGTGGCGCTATTGCGGTCATATTCTAGATTATCCATCAGCGTATCGACATCGGACACTCCGCCAGCACGCGCCATCGCCACGAAAGCATCATATCTGTCGATTTTACTACCGTACTCCTGAAGTATTTCTTGTACTATAGGTTCTTGTCGAGAAGCTAGTAGTGAATAAGCTGCTTGGCGTACTTTCCATAAATTATCGTCCAACGCCCAAATTACTAATTCCAAACCTGCTTCGCCATACTTGAGTGCTTCTTCTAGTGCAGCGATTCTTTGTTCAACGACCGCATTTGCCAAGCGTCTTTTAACACCTTCTAGTCCTCCTAAAACTACAGCACCAGGAGGCGCTTTTTCTTGACCACCAAGGACAGCATCATAAACTCTTGGGCGATTGGTATTTTCTTTCATCAGGTTTTTAATGTTGAGCCTACTACTTAGTATTCCCAATCACTTGAGTTAGGCGATCGCAATTTTCATTCAACTTTTCGTACCCCCCATATATTAATATTACCGCCCTTGCCACTAACAAGAATCTGCCCATTTTGGCTAATAGCTATTGCTTTCCTGTCATAATAAAATGGGTGTGGTTTTAAAGAGCGAACTAGTTCTCCTGTATTCAAATTCCAGATTTGAATGCTTTTGTCTTTACTACCCACAAATATTGCTTCTCCATCTGGGCTAATAGTCAGGCAATCTATTTGTCCTGGAAAAGTACGAATTTGTGTTCCTGTTTGTAAATCACGTACTTCAATAGCATTTCGATTTTGACCTCCAGTAATTAAATATTGCCCATTAGGACTAATTTTTATAGATTCAACAGGTACTTCTGTTAATGAATAAATTTCTTCGCCTGTTTCTAAATTCCACACTTGCAATACTGGATAAAGTCTTTCAGTACAACTAACCAATTTTTTAGCATCTGGACTAATAGCTAGGCTAAAAACTCCATTTCTAGAATAATCTGAGTATGCCTTCTGTTGTAAAGTGTAAATCTCTTTTTTTGTTTCTAAATTCCATACTTGAATATTGCCATCTAAATCTCCACTAGCTAAAATTTTACCGTTATGGCTAATATCCAAAGAAAAAATTCTATTGGAATGACCAACGATCGTACTGATTTCTTGCTTATTTTTTACATCCCAAATCTTGATAGTTTTGTCACTACTAGCACTAAATAAAATACTCCCATCTTGCTTGGTAACTAAACAATGAACTGGTGCTGAATGACCAAAGAGAGTAGAAATATTATCCCCTGTTTGAGAATCCCATAACTTAATAGTTGCATCACCGCCTCCGCAACTGTAAATAGTTGCTCCATCAGGACTGAGGGCGAGAGAACTAATTGAAACTAAATGTCCTATTACCGAGAATGTATCGCTGATTTTGGCTGTATGTAAATCCCATATATTCACTATACGATCGCTGATAGTAATAAAATTTTGTCCTTTATCAGTAACTAGTAAGAAAAAAACATTTTCAAAAGTCTCTTGATAAGTGCCTAATTTTTGTCCTGTATTTAAATTCCATTGGACAATAGATTTATCTATACTATAACTAATAATCCTTTGCCAATCATAACTAATAGCAGCAGAAACTATACGGCGTTTATGATCTATAAAGGTATTGATTAACTTACCTGTTTCTAAATCCCATACTTTTATACTTTTCTCTCCACAGCTAACAATAATTTTATTATTTGGACTAATAGCAAGAAAACAAACACTTTGTACATGACCTTCAAGTGTCTGAATTTCTTTTCCAGTATTCAAATCCCAAACTCGGATGCGGTTGTCAAAACTACCTCCTGCTAAAATTTTTCCATTTGAACTCAGAGCTATACAACTAAGCTTTCCACAATAAACTTTGAGAGTTCGGATTAGTTTTTTTGTCTTTAAATTCCAGATTTCAATACTTTTATTTTTGACACCAACAACAGTCTGCCAATCTGAACTCACCATTATAGAAGTAGAATGACGTGAATCTTCTGGTTTAAGAGTTTGGATAAGTTGACCTGTTTTTAAATTCCAAAGCTGCATTTGTCCATATTCATAGAAAGCACTTAAAAGAGTTTCTCCATCAGGGCTAATACTTACATATTTAGGCCCAGGACTTGACAATGAATAAAGTTGTTTTCCTGTTTTTAGATTCCAAACTTTTATACCATCTGCACCTGTTACTAAAATTTGTCCATCTGGGCTAACTGCACTGCAACATACTGGATGTGAATGTCCACTTGTAGTGCGTAAATATTCAAAAAATTGCCAAGGCTTGTATTGACGTAGTGCCTCTTTGACATTTTGCTCATCTCTTGATAACAAAAGAGAGTATGCTTTGTTCTGAACCTGTTCTGATTCATCTTTTAAAGCCTGAATCAACAAATTTAAACCAGGTTCTCCATAGTTCAAGACTTCAGAAAGTGCCGCAATACGTTCTTCTAAAATATTACTTGATAAACGGTGTTTGGCTCCTTCTAAGCCTCCTAATACCAAACCGCCTAATGGTAAAGGATTATCGCCACCAAACACAACATCATATTCTTTAGGTTGATTTTGTTTTTTGTCCATTGTATTAATATTAAATGATAGTTTTTTTAACGAACCGCCAAAACGCAGAGGGCGCAGAGAGAAGATTATTTGAGTTTGGCGATCGCCCCCCTATCCACTAACATTTTCCCCGTCAATAAATCTTTGACAGTTACTACTAATACCCGTTGTTCGTTAACTTCAAATTGTGCTTGTATTCTGTCTATTCCTGTTTGTCCAGGTGGTTCGAGATGGGCGACACATACTTGTTGATGATGAGTTTCTAAAGAACGATATCTATCTTGTTTTATTAAGTGGCTACTCGTCATTCTGCCTTGAGTATCGTAATAAACTTCCGCTTGGGAAACTTCTGCTACTTCCCCAATATCGAGACGAATTTCTCGCTGTCCCTCTGTTGCAACTTGCAGAGTTAAAGCTTCAGAACGCGCCCCTGGATACTTTGCCCCTTTTTCTATCAAAGTTAAATAAGAATAACTTTTGCTGTGGGGTTCCCAAAGACGAATAGCATAACTGTGGCGCAGGTAATCATCGACTGCTGCCATTTCGCTTAATGCTAATGCGCCATGTGCGACAGCTTCAAAGGGTTTATCTAATTTAACTTTTTGTTTGCCGAAATAGGAAATTACTAGTTGTTGAATGGCGGGAATTTGACAAGTACCGCCTACTAATAAAACCTGTTCGATGGCAGATTTAGCGATACCTTTGGAAAGGGCGATCGCTAATACTTCATCTAGCGTTTGTCTTAGCTGTTCTAATAATTGTTGATTTTCTAAAATTTCGCCTAATTCGTCCCGATGTAATTGCAATTCATGGGACATAAAATTTTCATCATCAAACCAAGCTTCTTTAGCCTCATCTGTTATCGAAAGTTGAATTTTTACCCTTTCTGCAACTTCCAGCAGATTCATAAAACCGATTTCTCCAACTTCAGCACGGGAGGAACCGATTTTTTGCAGGTAATGTTCGACAATCCATGTGTCAATATCTACGCCGCCAATAAAAGCATCAGATTTGGCGATAACTTCCGCACGTACTACTTGCTGTTCAGATTCAGCGCTGACAGTCCGTACTAAACTTAAATCTAGAGTACCGCCGCCAAAATCAACTACCAGAACTACAGCACCAGGATGCTTGACAGCATAACCAAGGGCTGCTGCGGTAGATTCATCGACAATTTGCACTGCGGGAATATTTAACTTGTCGCCCAAATTGCGGAACCAGTCAAGATATCGCTCAAATGCACCGACGGGAACTGTGAAAATAACGCTACTGGGTTGTAATTGCTGTTCAACCTGTTGCCAAATTTCCTTGAGAAACAGTTCCGAAACCACCTCAGCGCTGTAACTATTACCATCCAACTGTCGCGGAGGTGGGACAAAATCTGCTGCCAAATCGCGTTTGAAAGCTCTAAAACAGCGTTCCGGCTGGGCAAACCCTAAGCGTTTGGCACGTACAGATTCACCAAATAAGATGCGATCGCGCCCTTCCACAAATATTAAACTGGGTACAACGCTAACTTGTTCTGTCCCAACCTCAAAGCGGCGCGACATCGAATCAAATCTCAACGTCCGTGGTTTTTGCGTAATCAAATCAGTAGTACAAACAACAGTATTGCTTGTACCAAAATCAATTATTACTGTAGTCATTTGTCATTTGTCATTTGTCATTGGGCATTGGGCATGGGGCATTGGGCATTGGGTATGGAGAATTGGGTAATAATCAATAGTTCTTCTTCCCCTGCTCCCCCTGCTCCCTCATCCCCCTCATCTCCCTCCTCCGGGCAAAGTGCGACTAACTTTCGCAGGGACAAGAATTTTTCCTTGATGTTGATAACCAACGAATCGGATGTAAACTAACTCATCTTCAGCAATATCTGCTGTGTCTGGTTGATGAATTTGAGGATTGTAAGGTACTTGTTCCCAAGGTTTCCCTATCTGTTCGTAACCCCATTTATTGAGGAGGTTATCTAAAGAGGTAAACATGGAAAGCAGATTTTTCGCAGGTAATTCTGGTTTAACCTGCACCATTTGAGGGATGCTGGGATAGTTTGTTAACAATGTCTGCAATTGCTCAAATGTCGAAGAACGTATTTCGTCTGTCAGTTCAAGACGCTGCTGCTGCAATTCTTCATGTAGTCGCAAGCCTTCCTGATATAGCGCTGCTTTTTCAGCAAGTAACTGTTCTATTTTTTGCTGCTCTTCTAAGTAATTTTTGCGTGTTGCCTTTAGTTGATTTTCTAGTAACTCAATTTGCGTAGATGCTAACCTGCTTGTTGCTAGACATCGCGCCAATTCTAACTTGTTAGTTTCCAAGTCTGCTTGGCGAGCGATCGCATCACTAATTGCTGGAATAATCAACAATAGAGTGCAAATCCCTATTGCGATTGTCAAAAGGCTTAAAAGAGAAAACATTCCTATCTGCATCCCTCTTAGATTTGTTTGAGAGACTGGTTTTGTGCCACTGTATCGCCCTCACCGCCTTCGTAATACTCAGGCAATAATTCTTGATTTTCAACTTCTCCTAAAGCCTTTTCAATTCCCGATGTTGTACTTGTACAACTTGAACCAGAAGAATTGATTACTGTTTCAGTAATTTTCCCATCTTTACCAATGCGATACTCAATTTTTTGATACTCAGCCATAAATAGACTCTTTTGATTTTTTAGGGTTTCGATCGTGTTGTACCAAATTCTAGCCAACGACAATTAACACTGGCACTAGTACAAATAAATACGTGAGAGCTTTCGCCAATAAATTAAAACAAATGTACTAGTTTAAGTCAATAAGATTTAACATAATTTACGCACAATCTTCATGGTTAGACGGTTACTTACACGCGCAATAGAGCGATCGCATTTTATCAATCCAGGGGAATGATAGACAGTAGTGCAAGCTGAAACCATCATGTCACAAAATCCCAACCAGCCAAGACCTTTTGATGTTGTTTTAGGTAGCCAAATACCTACCCCAGGCGATGCAGCAGTTTTAGGAGGACTGCCAGGAGTCAAACAACGGTTAGCCAGTACTGCCCCACAAAATCGGATTGCAGCGTTAAAAGAAGCCCTCCAGCACGGGGATGCAGGCTTAGATTTAGTCATCCAAGCTTTGCAAAATGAAGTTACACAAGTTAGGTGGGCTGCTTACTCGCTGTTAAGGCAAAGACAAGAACCTCTTATAAAACAGGCGTTACGCGAGTACAATCCTTGGCAAAAGCTTACATGTCTGCGTACCTTGGAAGGTCATTCAAGGTTTGTTAGCTGTGTCGTCTTCAGCCCTGATGGTCAAACTCTTTTCACTGGCAGTTGGGACACAACAATCAAAGTATGGGAGTTTGCAACAGGACGTTTAATTCGCACGCTCGACGGAGATGGATATTATATTAATTCCCTAGCCATTAGCCCTGATGGTCAAACTCTTTTCGTTGGACAGGAAAAGAATTTTATCAAGGTTTTGGATTGGCAAACTGGAAAAAAAATTAGCACTTTGCGTACTAGGTTACAAGCAAGATTTACGTCGATTTACGCTCTAGCCGTTAGTCCAGATGGGCAAATTCTTTTTAGTAGCGACTATTCACTCAAAGCCTGGGATTGGCAGATGGCAAAAGAACTTTACAACTTCTATGCTCATCAGAGTGAGATTTGTTGTCTCGCAATCAGCTTAGACGGACAAATATTGGTCTGTAGCAGTCAGAACAACAGCATCACCGTATGGGATTTACCCACAGCAAAGCAAATCCATATTTTGAAGGGACATTCAAAAGCAGTTACCTCCGTTGCCCTCACTGGTGATAAAAAAACTCTTGTCAGCGGTAGTTGGGACGGTTCTATTAAAGTGTGGGATTTGGAAACGGGAAAAGAAATTTACACTCTTATTGGAGATCAAACCCAAGTTAATTGTGTAGCGATTAGCCCAGACGGACAAACCTTCTTTAGCGGCGGTGAGGAAAATACAATCAAAGTATGGGATTTGCAAACCGGACAGCAGATGAACGCGCTAAGAGGGCACCAATCTCTTCTTATTAGGAGTCTTGCAATTAGCCCAGATGGGCAGAATCTGGTTAGTAGTAGCAGTTGGGAAAAAACTATTAAAGTGTGGGGACTTGCTTAAAGACAACATAACTATAGCAGGCATAGCAAATAATTCTGCTAAACCTTTTGTTAAGCGGGGATGGACAAGGTTACACTTCTACATTTTAAATCTCTCGTCCACCTGAATTTGATATCCGTTCCGTTGGTGAGGTGATTGGTCATATTGGCAGTGGTTGCGATCGCAGCGCTAATTGCTGGAACAATCAAAAGTAACGCCAAAAATCCTAAAAGGCTTTCCATAGAAAACATTCCCATTCCTCGATCGTCTACGTTGCTCGTATTTTTACTTGAGAGATTAATGTATGCGTATTCCGCATTTTTGGGAATTCTAATAAGGACTCAAAAGGTAAAACGCCATGACAAACAACCAAAATCAACCCAGAGATTATGATGCAGTGTTGGGAGGACAATCTCCGCCTCCTGTGGATGGAGTTGTTTTAGGAGGAATTGAGGGGGTTAAACGTTCTTTATCAAATCCTGTGATTACAGTCCGAATTGCTGCACTCAGCGAAGCCTTGAAATATGGTGATGCAGGGTTGGATGTATTAATTCAAGCATTGCAAGATAAATCGAGATTGGTACAGCGTTTTGCTTATCGACTATTAAAACAAAAAACAGAACGGCAAGTCAAACAAGCTTTGCAAGCATATAAACCTTGGAACTTGGAAGAGAGATTTAACGAGTATCAAGGGTATAAAAATGATCGTGTTACTCAATTTGCTAATCGGCAAGTTATAGAGTTTGATGCAAATGTAGGTATTGTTGAACCTGTTAACAATGCTTATGCTCTCAGGTTTGAATATGAAAATAATGATAATTTACCCAGGAAACTTAGTAGACTTCTGCAAGAAACCAACACCGACAAATTAGAAGTTTTAGTGTTTGGTTTGTGGGCAGAAACATCACAGACTGATTCAAGTAGTATTGTCCAAGCTTTAGTTGATGCTAAACAACGTTTAACTAATCTCAAAGCTGTTTTTATTGGCGATCTTACTTCTGAGGATTCGGAAATATCTTGGATTCAACAAAGTGATATAAGTCCCATTTTGCAAGCTTATCCTAAACTGGAAATTTTGCAAATTCGTGGAAGCGATCGTTTACAATTTAGTCCGCCGATACGACATAATCACCTCAAAGCGTTGATTATTGAAACTGGGGGTTTAAGTCGGGATACTGTTGCCCAAATTTGTCAGATGAATCTGCCAGCCTTAGAACATTTAGAATTATGGTTTGGTAGTGAAGATTACGGCGGAGATTGTTGGGTTGAAGATTTAAATCCGATTATTTTTGCAGAAAAATTTTCCAATCTAGTTTATTTAGGATTACGCAATAGCCAATTTACCGATGAAATAGTCAGCGTTATTGTAGGTTCTCCAATTCTTGATTATATCAGCGTACTTGACCTTTCAATGGGAACGCTGACTGATGCTGGTGCGGAAGAATTACTAAATTGTTCGGCGATAAATAATCTTGATATTCTCAATATTTCAGAAAACTTTTTATCCCAGGAAATGATTGATAAATTCTCTGGTTTGGATGTACGTGTTTTGGCAAATAATCAGAAAAAAGAAGATGATGATCGCTACATCGATGGCCGCTATTGTTCTGTTTCTGAGTGAAATTTACAGTAATGGGCGACTGGAAGTCGCGGCTACACAGACAAAACCCGCCTGCGCGGGTTCAGAAACTTTCTCTTAATTAGTTCAATTTTAGCTATGAATAATAATTCTAATCAACCCGGAGAATTTGACGCAGTACTTGCTGGTGAAGTGCCACCTCCTGTTAGTGGCGTGGTTTTAGGAGGACTTGAAGGGGTAAAAAGTCGGTTAAAAAGTTCGGTTGTTGAAGTAAAGGTTGCAGCACTTTCTGAGGCGTTGAATTATGGGGATATGGGTTTAGATTTAGTGATTAATACTTTAATTGATTCTTCCGAGCAAGTGCAGCGTTTTGCTGCAAAATTATTAAAACAAAGGGGAGGAAAAAAAGGTAAGCAAGCGTTACTAAATTCCGACCCCTACCTTGCTTTTACCATGATGACCGACTGGTTAGTTAAAGAATTTAATTCAGAAGTAGATATTACAAATCCTGAAATTACAGCTTATTCTTTAAATTTACAACTAGATTGGCCGCCTTTGTATGCCAAAGTTAGATCAATAGTAAAATCTGGATCTGCACCGTCTTTCAGGGCAGAAACGCAGCGTCTTGATAGAGAACAAACAGTCAAAAAATTTCAAGCATTTCTTCATAATCCCCAGATCCATGAGATCCAGGCTTTACACTGTCACTATCCTAGTCACTGTTTTATAGACATTTTTATTGAAGCAAAGAACCAATTGAGCAACCTTAAAGCATTATTTTGGGGAGATCCTCAAGATGACCCTTACAAAGACACCTCCAGGGATAAATTGACCAGGAATATGAGTCTTGTTCTAGAAGCTTATCCAAGCTTGGAGGTTCTTCATATACGTGGTAACGCTGAAGGAGATTATTACGATCCTTTAGGTTCATGCTTATCATTTACTCTAGTGGAACATCATCATCTCAAAACGTTAATTATTGAAACTAAATTTTTACCAGAATCAACAGTTAATGAGATTGTTAATCTTAATTTACCAAATCTAGAATATCTGGAATTGTGGACAGGAAACGCAGGATTTGATGCAGTTAGCCTAATACCAAAAATTTCTGAACAGTTTCCAAAACTTAAGTATTTAGGCATACGTAGTTGTGAAGATGCTGATGAAGTAGCCAAAGCATTAGTGAGTTCTCCTTTAATAGAACGCCTGAAAATTCTCGACCTTTCAATGGGAGAAATGACAAATCAAGGAGTGGAATATCTTTTAAATTGTCCCGCAGTGAACCAACTCCACACCCTTAATCTTTCTATGAACTACATTTCAAATACCGAAGTCTTAGACCAACTTGCGTGTCACGTAATTGCACAACCTCAAGATGGTGAATATGGCGATCGCTATTCTGCCCTCCACGAATAAAGAATATATTAGATAATGCTTAATTTCATCCTCATCGCCAACCCCGAAAACCGCCGTGTCGGTTTCCTCCAACAAGCGATCGCTCATTTCAACTTACCACCAGCCACCGTAGTAGATTACGCCGACTTAATAGCAGGAAAACAAACTCTCGAACAATTCAATACACCCAACACCATTATCCGCTTCGACTCTCCAGAAAAAAACTTTGATGTTGATAAAGCCATCATTGCAGAAGGGAGTAGGGAAATTTTTTCTACTTCCAGTCATCAACATATCAGTGCAGAAGCCGCGACAAAATTAGAATTTGACAAAGGACTCATCCTCTATCCGCGACAGTGGTATTTAGGCTGGCGGTATCTGTTGCAAAAATGGGAAACACAACTTACTCCCCTTCTCACAAATGGCGAGTTTATGAACCATCCTCAAGATATCGCTGTGATGTTTGACAAACCAGCTTGTCACGAAAGATTCAGCCATCATAATATCCCCGTTCCGCGATCGCTAGGTAAAATCCATAATTACGAACATTTGCGCGAACAAATGCAAATGCAGGGAATAGAACGAGTATTCGTCAAACTTTCTCACGGTTCCGCCGCTTCTGGAGTCGTTGCTTACCGTGCAAATTCGCGTTTTGAATCAGCCATTACCACCGTCGAACGAGTGCGAGAAAATGAGCAAACTCTGCTTTACAACTCCCGGAAAATTAGGTACTACACTCACTGCGAAGAAATCGCCGATATCATCAACATCTTGACAGCAGAAGGCGTACAAGTTGAAGAATGGCTACCCAAAGCACATTTGCAAGAATGCGGTTTTGATGTGCGTGTGGTGGTTATTAATGGCGAAGCACAGCATATCGTTGTTCGCCTTGGTAAAAGTCCCATGACAAATTTACATTTGGGAAATGAACGGGGACATACAGAAGAATTTTTAGCAAAAGTTGGTGTAGAAAATTGGCAGATAATGAAGCGAACTTGTGAACAAGCAGCAGCGTTATTTCCTAATAGTTTATATTGTGGAGTTGATTTACTAATTTTCCCAGATTGGAAAACTCACGCGATTTTAGAGATTAATGCTTTTGGCGATTTGTTACCGGGTATTTTATGGAATGGGATGGATACTTATACGAATGAAGTTAAGGCGATTTTGGCAAAATAAATGTAGGGTGTGACTATAAATTAGGATTAACCAAAATGAACAACAATTTAAATCAACCTGGGGAATTTGACGCAGTACTTGGTGGAGAAGCGCCACCTCCTGTTAGTGGTGTGGTATTAGGAGGAATTGAAGGGGTAAAAAGTCGCTTAAAAAGTTCGGTTATTGAAGTGAAACTCGCTGCTCTTTCTGAGGCTTTGAATTATGGGGATATGGGTTTAGATGTAGTAATTAATACTTTAATGGATTCTTCCGAGCGAGTGCAGCATTTTGCTGCAAGGCTATTAAAGAGAAGTGGAAGTGAAAAAGGTAAGCAAGCAGTAATAGATTATGACATTTGGTTATTTTTTCATTTGCTAACAGAATGGAAATTTGAAAATTTTGACCCATCTATTGGTATCACCAATGTAATTGATACAGCCTATGTCCTTGGATATATTGAATATACCCCTTTCGATTTTAGCCAATTTGAAGCTTTGCTTCGTGACTCTCAAGCCGATAAAATCCAAGCTCTAGTTTGCCAAATATGGGCACAGGCTTATCGTAGTGTAAGTGCTGATACTATCATAAAAGCTATTTCTTCTGGATCTAAGAAACTGACTAGTCTTAAAACTCTTTTCATTGGAGATGGGTATGATGAGCCATACAAAGTTTCTTATGTTTCTTTAGGTGATGTTAGCCCAGTACTGACAGCTTATCCAAACCTAGAAGTCTTACAAGTTCGTTGTGATGACTCTCTAGAGTTCAGTCCACTACAACACCATAGCTTAAAGACATTGATTGTTGAAACTGGTCAGGGACTCAGCTATAAAACTATTGATCAAATTTGTGTTCTTGAACTGCCTAATCTAGAATATCTAGAATTATGGCTGGGTAGAGATTATGATTATCATTACGAAGGAATAAATTCAGGTATAAGCAGATTGATACCTCTTTTAAAAAATCCGTTATTTCCTAAATTAGAATATTTAGGTTTAAAGAGTTGTGAATATGCAGATGATCTTACTGAAATTTTAGTGGAATCTCTTTTAATGGATAATCTTAAAGTGTTGGACTTATCAATGGGAAAGTTAACAGATAAAGGCGCACAAGTTTTACTTAACTGTTCAAAAATTAATCATCTTCACACACTGAATGTTTCTATGAATTGTTTATCTACAAGTATGATTGAGCAGCTATCTCAACTCAATTGTCACTTAGAAGCAGAACCACAAGATACTGAAAGTAGTAGGGGGTTGCGCTATTGGTCTTTGTATGAATGAAATAAAAAATAGAAACTAAATCTCTTGACTCTCTGTGACTCTGCGTCTCTGCGTGAACCTAAAAATATGTAGACCGCTAAAATTTATGATTTTTCCTCCCCATGTTAAATATAAATCAAATCGTCGGAACTCATGATATCTTATTTATCACCCTAGACACATTGCGTTATGACGTAGCCAAAAACCTACTTGCAGAAAAATGCACTCCAAACTTAGCAAAAATACTCCCTAAAACAGGTTGGGAAGAACGACATTCACCCGGAAACTTTACTTATGCTTCTCATCATGCATTTTTCGCAGGCTTTTTACCCACACCTGTAACACCTGGAATTCACCCCCGTCTTTTTGCTTTGGGATTTGAAGGAAGTACCACTACAACTGATACAACTTGTGTGTTAAATAGCTCAAATATTGTTACTGGATTAGCTGCAAAGGGATATTATACAGTTTGCATTGGTGGAGTTGGTTTTTTCAACAAACGCAACCCTTTAGGTAATGTAATTCCCTCAATGTTTGCCGAAAGTTATTGGAGTCCAGAATTAGGTGTTACTAATCCCGAATCTACAGAAAATCAGGTAAATCTGGCGCGACAAATTTTAGAAAAAACGCCAAATAATCAACGCATATTTTTATTTATAAATATTTCGGCTTTGCATCAACCAAATTATTTCTATCTTCCCGATGCAAAAGATAAAATCGATACCATTGAATCTCACGCCGCAGCTTTAGAATATGTCGATCGCCAATTAGCCAAACTCTGGAATACTATACGACAAAGGCATTCTACTTTTTGCATTCTGTGTTCCGACCACGGGACAACTTACGGTGAAGATGGTTACACTGGACATCGACTTAGCCATCCTGTGGTTTGGACTGTTCCCTATGCAGAGTTTATTTTATGAAAACTCACCCAGAGACGCAGAGGCGCAGAGTTATTCTTTGCGTCTTTGCGCCTTTGTGTGAGACTTCTAGCAGTTTTCATGTATTTAGACCACAATTATGAGACCTAACCCCCAGCCCCTTCCCTACAAGGGAAGGGGAGAAAATCAAAGCCTCTCTCTTACGAGGAGAGAGGTTTGGAGAGAGGTCTATTTGTGGTTCATTTACCTGAAAATTGCTGTAAAGCAAATTCTTAACTTGTCACGAAAATACTTGAAATTCTATGCTTACAATTCAAAATCTTAAATCGAAAATTGCCCAGTCTCCTTATCAAGCATACGTCTATTCTTACCCCCACAAAACAGCTTACCGTCCCCTCACCCCACCTGTGTATCTCCCAGAACTTTGGGCGCAGCAAGATAGACAAGCGCTATTTCTCTATATACATATACCGTTTTGTGAAATGCGTTGTGGGTTTTGCAACCTGTTTACCACAGTCAGCCACAATGAAGATTTTATGAGTCAATATGTCCGCACGTTACAGCGACAGGCGCAACGGATGAAGGCGGTGTTGGGTGATGCGTCATTTGCTAGGTTCGCTATTGGTGGCGGAACTCCCACGCAATTACCGATTCAGCATCTCGAAACTATTCTCAATATTGCTGAAAGTACGATGGGTGCAAAGTTACAGGAAATTCCCATTTCTGTGGAAGTTTCGCCAGAAACCGCCACTGAGGATAAGTTAAAGCTATTGCGATCGCACGCCGTCGATCGTGTTAGCATTGGTGTCCAAAGCTTCATCGATTCGGAAGTCTTAGCAACCCAGCGCCGTCAATCTACTACTCAGGTAGAAGCAACGCTGACAAGGATAAAAGAAATGGGATTTCCCACTCTAAATATTGATTTGATTTACGGTTTACCCGGACAAACAGTAAATAGTTGGTTGCAATCAATACAAGCTACTTTGCGCTTTAAACCAGAGGAAATTTATCTATATCCATTATACGTGCGATCGCTCACAGGTTTGGGACGCACAGATCGAGAATGGGACGATATTCGTTTAGCTTGTTATCGGGAAGGGCGATCGCTATTATTGTCAGAAGGATATACGCAGGTTTCCATGCGGATGTTTCGACGCTTGGAAGAGGGACAATCTAGCAATCTTTCTCCCTCATCCCCCTCTCCCGTTTACTGCTGTCAAGCCGACGGGATGATTGGTTTAGGTTGTGGCGCACGTTCTTACACTAATACTTTGCACTACTCCAACGAATATGCAGTGGGAGCAAAGGGAATCAGCGAGATTTTACAAGCATATATTCAAACAGCAGATGAGTCATTTGACTACGCGCACTATGGTTTTCAACTAAATGCTGAAGAACAACGTCGGCGGTATATTTTGTTATCTTTGCTTTCGGATGAAGGATTGAATTGTGCCATTTATCGTCGGCAATTTGGTAGTGAAGTATACGCTGATTTTCCAGATTTTTCAGAACTGCTTGCTTTGAATTTGGCGAGAAAAGGTGAGGATATTTTGCAGCTAACTGAATTTGGAATTGAGCGTTCTGATACTATTGGCGCGTGGTTATTTTCTGATAAAGTTCAGGAATTAATGCAGGATTATGAGTTGAAATAGTGAGGTTTAAAAAAGATTTTTAGAGAAGCGATTAATCACGTTTATACGGATATTTACATTACATCTACCGTTGGAGAAAATATGACAAACAATCAAAATCAACCCAGAGAATTTGATGCTGTACTTGGCAAAGAAGCACCGCCACCAGTACAAGGTGCTGTTTTAGGTGGAATTGAAGGTGTTAAACAACGCTTGGCAAGTTTTCTAGTCAAAGCCAGAATAGATGCTGTAAATGACGCACTGCAATATGGTGATGCAGGTTTAGATTTAGTAATTGCGGCTTTAAATGATGAATCATCCCTAGTGCAACGTTCCGCCTATTTATTACTAAGAGAAAGAACAGAAACACAAGTAAATCAGGCTGTAAAAGCTTATAAAAGCTGGAGATTGCCTGAGCGTTTAGAGTGGTATTACGACCATCATGTAAGTAAATTTTCTAATAAAAAGGTTGAAGATTTTGACCCAGCAATTGGAATTATAGACCCTATGAGAATTGCTTATGCTATAAGATGTCGAAAATGGGAAGAAAATGTAGAAATTTTTAGAGAAAAACTGAATATATTAAGTCAACATCCCAATGCCAATAAAATTGAAGCTTTAGTAATTGGTATGTGGGATAAATATGGCGATTGCGATTCCAGTGTTGTAGTTAATGCTTTAGTTGAGGTTAAAGACAAACTGAAAAATTTGAAGGCTATATTTATTGGTGATATAGAATTTTCTGAATGGATGATTTCTAGTATAGAGCAAAGTGATATCAGTCCTCTATTAAACGCTTACCCTCAGTTAGAAATCATCCAAATACGTGGAGGGAAAGGTTTACAATTCAGTCAGTTAAAACATGATAATTTAAAAGCAATTATCATTGAAAGTGGAGGATTAATTCCAGAAACTATAGCTCAAATATGTGCTTTAGATTTACCAGCATTACAACATTTAGAATTATGGCTAGGAAGTCCTAGTTATGGTGGTGATTCATTTATTGACGACCTAATGCCAATTATTAGCGGCGAATTATTTCCAAGTTTAAGTTATTTAGGACTACGAAATAGTGAATATTCTGATGATATTGCTCGTGCGCTAGTTAATATGCCTGCAATTAAGTTTCTTAATATCCTCGATCTAGCAATGGGAACTCTTTCAAATGAAGGTGCAGAAGCTTTATTTAACTCATCACACGTAAACAAACTCGATATTTTAAATCTTACTGAGAATTTTTTATCTGATGAAATGATTGAGCGTTTATCCCAGTTAGACTGTCAATTAATTAATGATAATCAAAAACAAGAAAAAGATAAGAAATACTATATATATCGCTACTGTTCTATTGCTGAATAATCAGATTTCACTAATTATTAATATGCACCTCACTATCCTCTATCGTGCTTCTTTAATCAGTTGCAACTACGGTTGTGAATATTGCCCCTTTGCTAAACGCCAACAAACAGCCGCAGAATTGGCAATTGATAAACAATGTTTAGAACGATTTGTAGATTGGATTTCCCAACATACTCAACATCAATTTTCAATTCTGTTTACTCCTTGGGGAGAAGCCCTAATCCATTCTTACTATCAGCAAGCGCTGGTAAAATTAACGCAGTTGCCCAATGTTAATAAAGCAGCAATTCAAACGAATCTATCTTGTAATTTAGATTGGGTAGAGGAATGTAACAAAGATAAATTGGCACTTTGGGCAACTTTTCATTCAGAATGGGTGTCACGCGATCGCTTTTTACAAAAATGCCTCAATCTAGATAACCAAAATATCAAATTCAGCGTTGGAGTTGTCGGTTTTCCCAAGTTTCAAGCGGAAATAGCAGCTTTACGTCAGGAGTTACCAAACCACGTTTATTTGTGGATTAATGCTGTGAAAGCTGAACTTCCTAATTTATCGCCAGAAAATCGAGAATTCTTTCAATCTATTGACCCGTTATATGAATTAAACACTCAACATTATCCTAGCTTTGGGTATTCTTGTCGGGCTGGAGAATCAGTGATTTCTGTTGATGGTGACGGGACAATGTACAGATGTCACTTTATTAAAACAGCAATTGGTAATATTTACGATTCTACCTGGGAAATAGCTTTGTTTGAACAACCTTGTACCAACCAAACTTGTCACTGTCATATTGGTTATGTTCATCTAGAATATTTAGAAATGAATAAGGTATTTGGTTCTGGTATTTTAGAAAGAATTCCTGATAATTGGGTTAATCAAAATTGTACTGTAATATAAATATCAATGTTTATCAATTTAACTAAAAGGGTCAGAGAAAGCCGCATTTTCTTCACCTTTGCACCCTACCACTGTAGAATTGTAAAAGATGTGGTGGATCGAATAATGGAGCGCACCAAAGCGCCAAATCCTTACTGTGTCGGAGAAGTGTGCCAAATCATTGCTAAGGATAATCCTAATTTACGAGGAAAAGGCGGGAATTGGTGCATTGTCAACCATGTAGGCGAGTTCAGCTGTACAGTGACAACGTGGAATGGACAATACACCGTGAGAATCGACCACTTGAAGCCACTGTAACTACCTGGAGTCGGAATGTCAGCAGATGCAACTAATCAGCGATGCCTGCGGCGGGCTACGCTTACGCATCAGTAGATTACGGGAAAACGAGAACTTGGAATTTGCCAAGAATGACCGCTATTAGCATAAAGTATGGCTCCATCAAATCGCTCCAGGATTTGAATGTGTTCTTTGGGAACTGCATCAGAAAAGTTTGTATAAAATTCCGACCAATTAATAGGTGCTTGTGTGATGTGCTGCCTGAAGCTGTTTCCACAAATTCTCGGCAAATTGGCATTAAACGGGCAGTCCACCAGTCTAAATCATACTCAGCCATCATTTGAACGCGATCGCTGATACTTTGCCAATCTTCTACAGTACCCAATAGCGTAATCTCAGGAATGCCACACACGCAGTACATTACATAGTCAAAATATTTTTGGAAGGCATTCATCATTACGACATGACTAGCTGTGTGGGTGATGGGTGTTGTAGTACTGAAGTTACACTCTAGCAATCGATATAGATCCGCTCCTACATAATTGCGGATATGCAATGCCCATTCTTGAACTGCTTGACTCCAGTGCTGGCGATGGCTGGGTATTTGTCGAGTTTCAACTATCAGTTGTTGTTTCCCCTGGTGATTAACCAAGCGCGATCGCAATGTTTCTGCATGATTGTTGATATGTTGAGCAAATCCTTGTGATAATGTGATCCAAATAATGTCAGGTGTTAATAATAACGGGCGGTGTTCGCTAAAGGCAGTGTGAACAGCAAGCGCCAGCGAATGAATACCTTGGTCTGGAATTACCTCAAACGTATCATTATGGCTAAATGCCAGCAGTTGTTTCCCTAATTGCTTTTCTAACTGAAATTTCGCACTTTTTACAGGTAATCGCTCCTCTGGGCTTTTGACATCATCTACACAAAAGCGAATCTTACCCACAGTTTTTTCAAGGATAGGTGCCAGTACTGTCATCAGCTAACTACGAACAAAGATCAACATATTTTTTCATAATTTTGATGAATAAAGGTAGTACCATTCGATGATGAAACCCCCAAAGAGTTACTACGATGCTGAATTTGGACAGATTCTAATCGAAGATAACCACTGGACTTTAGTACAATGTGCTGTTTTGGGCGATCGCCGTGTACCGATTTGTGTGGATTTTGAACAGGGGCAGGTTGGGGAACTTTCATCGCTTCAGCGTGAAGCTATTCGGCAAGCTCTAGCCTTGCCACCCGATGTGTTACGCATCACTGCTCCTCTGGTGTTGCAAAATTATGATGTATATCGTGAGATGATTGGAGATGAATATATGCCTCTGTTGGCTAATCCCATTCAGGTCTGGGAGCAGGTCACTTTCTCATATATCTATGTGCCGCCCCACGTTGAGTATGACCTGCATATTGCTACCTTTGAGTTGATAGCTGAGTGTGACTGGGAAAAAGAACACGGCTTAGAAGTACGCTTTCGCAATGGAGTAGCAGACGATGCAGATCAGATAGGTGAAACAGGACGGTAAAAACTATCTTGTCTACATGTGATACATAAACAGCTACTAGATTGTTGAAGTGTGCCAAACCCTTGCCGCATAAAACCCGGAACTGAGATGTAAAGGTGGGTGTTGGGGAATTGTCAACCATGTGAGCGAATTCAGTTGCACCGTCAGAACTTGGGATGGGGAATATACGGTTGGATTGCAGTACCTGAAGTCGTACAACTACTTGCCTGCCGAGAGCAGATGCGGATGATTTGCGATGCCTGCCGCAGGCTGTTCGGTGTCGCATTGGTCGGGTGTATTCCGATTCGTTGGAAGAGACAGTCAAAAGTCTGTTACAGTCGTTGGGAAAGCTGAATAGACCTTATTTGACTGAGTTGGAAGAAAAACTTTTGAGCCTTCTGGAGTCAGAAGTTAAAGTGTGATAGCTAACTGTGTAGTCAACTCTTCATAAAACTGTTCATGTGAACCTGAATAATTTTCTGCATCTAAACGTGTTAAGTATCCCTTCTTGCCTGTGTAAGGATTAGGGATATAGCTGTAAATGTATAGTTTTCTACATTCGGGATTTTCAGACCAACCAATATTGAACGCAGCATATTTGGGAAAAAAAGTGATTGCATTGTAAGAATCAATGCGATCGTGAATCCACCATGCTAAGGCTGTCCAGTCGGCAGTTCTCTCATAATAATCAATAAAAGAATTCACAATAATACAGGCTGTAGCACCGATATAACCTTGAGTGTCTAAAATATCCCAAATATGAACTGCGTAGTTAAATTCGTTACTAGCACAATTGTACTGATTTTTATTTTCTGCACCTTTAGCATTTACGGCAGATGACCGATATCCAGAGCAAATGCCGATTCTTCCAAAAGCTTGTTGAATTGGTTCTAGAACTTGTTCACAAAGACTTTTACCAGAGGCGATCGCTAAATCAGGATTATCTGGTATATTTGGGATTCCTTCAATTTGAGAAATTTATGAGTGTAGAAAATCACGCATAAAAATTTTTTTGACAAACGTACCCGACCTAATTATTCCAATGATTTGACAGTTTGTGGTCTTTTCATCATTGTTAATTTAATTTGATGTGATGAATATCCGCAAATATAACTTGAGTGATGACATTAAAAGTTTGGAACTTGATATAAGGCGAGAACTAAGTAGCCACAGGAATACTCAAAATTATAGACTGACTACTCCACAAACATCGCATTTCTCCATAAGGAGGCTAAAGCTAAAAAACTTAACTTTTTATGCTTGCTACCACTGCATTATATCTATTTGTTCACACTAGCGCGATCGTGGCGTTGCTGAATTCAGGCATGAAAATGATTTGCGTGATTTCAAAACCTTTGTAAAGACGTTGTATTGCAAAGTCTTTACACTCACATCTTGCACCTGACCGAACAAACCCGTAAAAGGCAAATAAGGAGTGCAAAAATATAATAGAAGATGAAAATGACTTTTTAAATACCTAAGTGTAAAAAAAGCTACTTTAAAACAGTAATATCACATAGCTAATATTAGAGAATACAAGATGTAGCTATGACTATTTGCGTCATCCCATACTGCGATCGCCATTACCGCTAGGCATCTGTGCAGCTACATAAATGTCGAGTGCTTGTGCTAGTTCGCCGTCAGCATCTAGGACAAAATCAACCAAGGCTTGTTTGAGTGTGTGCGATCTTTTTACTATGGCATCCACAAGCGAATCTTTCTACTCAACAATTGTAGCCTATAGCGTTTTTGAGGATTATCGCATCTAGCAATAGCTAGATTTTTTTAGCCATAGCGTTTTCTATTCTTATCAGTCCAGTATGATGATTTAGCGGCTACATTAATTGTGGGAGTCGGTGAAATAGATTTTGCGATGCCTACGGCGGGCTACGCCTACGCTTCACACTCAGTTTTGGGGTTAACCATCCTTCCGGAGGCGATCGCAAACTCAAACCCTCAAACCCCTCCGCTTCCACTCGAACTTCACCTGTAGCATTGTCGAAATGAATCAAAACTGAAGGTTCCATATTTAAGTCATTAACCCCTAATTGCACAATTTTGGTTGAATTTAAACATAGTAAATCAGCTAAACTACAGCCAAATATTTTACACAAGGCACTAGGGACTTCTGGAGAAGCGTTTTTGACATCTGTATTTGTCTCCATTCTATGCAAATACTGGCGGGAAATATCTACTTCAAATTCAGTAAGCCTTTTGGATAAATTCAACAATGGTATATCGCCACGCAACTCACGCATTTTCTGCCCACGCGCAGCTATCCATTTTATAGAACCTACTTCTGTTAGTGGTAACATTACGACCTCTTCCATTTCTTCTCTACTTGTCATATTATGCAACTTTTAGTTTACAAACATAACAGTTTATTGCAACTATTTGTAGCAGAAGTTGAGTCATTGCGATCGCAACTCAGAGAAAATCAATATAAACCCCATGCTTCATCTTGGCTGGGGCTATGAATCACTGGTTGTCTTGAAGAACTACAATCAAGCAATTATTACTCTCCAAACAATTAGAAAGTATTGAAGATTAGCTGTCTTTCTCAAAAGAGGTTTTTCTAGATTTCAAATTTTTTAGCCCACGTTTAAATATTATTATGAATACAATACTAAGGGCAGAAGTAATAACTAATAAAATCGCTATTGGGAGAAAACAATTTCCTTGAGTTGTACTCCACGAACACGAGAAAAGTAGAATCTGTATACCAAAGATGCTGAATCTAACGAGGCTAAATATGCCAATCGCGCCAACAGATATAAGAAGATATCCAGCAGTTTTATTTTTGTTCATAAATCCCTAGCATCTGATAAAAAATTATTTTCTACTCAAAATTACACTTCTGGAGAGCTTGTTCCAAAGTCAACATGATTGAGGGTTAGATAATCCGACTATCCTTAAAAAATCAAGCGCTCATGTCTCATAGAAAAGAAACATTGGAAGTGCGTAGACAAGCATTCACGGTAGGCAACCCTAACTATAGTGAATAAACTAGTACTATGCCGAAACTTCCAGAGTGCGATAACTGTCTTTTCTATTCACATAACCCCCACCTCGTCTGTGTCGTTCACGTTTTGGGATTACGCCCTTCGCGTTCTGAGCGATACCTTCGGCACACTTCGTGAACGCGTTGCTCGAATGAACCAAACCCTATGAGCGTTACCTTTTCACCATTAGCTACAGCCTCGGTAACAGCTGACAAATAAGCACTGATTACTTCATCAGCTTGCTTTTTTGTGATGTTGGTCTTTGCTGCTACAGCATCCACTAGTTCGTCTTTGTTCATAAATTACCCTGAAGTATTGCAGAAAATCTAGCATTACTACCCCTAGTTAGAAAAGGGGAAAATGAATAACAATCAAGCAGCATACGAAAATTAACAATGCACGGCTACTGCTGTAGCGAAGTTAATATCTTTGACTTCAACTTGGTATAAATTTCTGGCATTGCGAATTGGGAAAAGCAGCGAATTGTTATGAGGGACTATTTTGCGTCTTTGCTCTCGGTGTAAACGCCCACTGTCGTCGAGCGCATGAATTACTGATAGGGAGAATCGTACTCCTTTTTCACTTTCCACCTCGCTGAATAATTTGAGTTAATTCATTGCGGCTATGATTTGCTTCTGACCAAAAAGTATTGGTTTTCCCGAAAATAACCATCAATTCCTCTCGATAGCGTTATACAACATCAAGTTGATGGGAATACTAATGTCAGTAAGGAAAACAAAATCCTGTCATAAGGTATGTATAGATAACGACTATGAACTCTATCCCCATCATTCCAGGATATCAAATTAACTCTCAACTGTATGCTGGCTCTAGAACCAACGTGTATCGAGCTATCCGCCAATCAGACCAACTTCCAGTCGTTATTAAACTTTTGACCTTAGAGTATCCCAGTTTTAACGAATTACTACAATTTCGCCATCAGTACACAATCAGTAGAAATCTCAACATTGCTGGAATTATTCATCCCTTATCGCTAGAAACCTATGGCAATAGTTATATTTTGGTGATGGCAGATATTGGAGAAATTTCTTTAAGAGAATACATTAAAAACTCAAGTTTATCCTTAATAGAAGTTTTAAATATTGCTATTCAACTAGTCCGTATTATCCACGACTTACACGAAAGTCGCATTATTCATAAAGATATTAAACCAGCAAATATTCTGATTTATCCTCATACAAGACAAATTCAACTCATTGACTTTAGTATTGCTTCATTATTACCTAAAGAAACCGAAGAAATTAAAAATCCAAATGTTTTAGAAGGAACTCTCGCCTATATTTCCCCAGAACAAACAGGCAGAATGAACCGTGGTATCGACTACCGCAGCGATTATTATTCTCTGGGTGTAACATTCTATGAAATATTAACTGGAAAGTTACCATTTAATTGTGATGACCCGATGGAATTGATGCATTGTCATCTGGCAAAACTGCCATCGCAGTTAGAAGGCAGAAGTAAAGAAATACCAAAAGTCTTATGGAATATTGTCATGAAGTTAATGGCAAAAAACGCCGAAGATCGATATCAAAGTGCCTTGGGATTAAAGCATGATTTAGAACTTTGTTTAGCCCAAATCCAAGATACAGGAAAAATTAGAGATTTTGAAATCGGTCAGTGGGATGTCTGCGATCGCTTCCTGATCCCGGAAAAGTTATATGGCAGAAAAGCAGAAGTAGCTAGCTTATTACAAGCATTTGAGCGTGTGGCTCACGGCACATCAGAAATCGTGCTAGTAGCGGGATTTTCGGGGATTGGGAAAACTGCTGTCGTGAATGAAGTCCACAAACCAATTACCCGCCAGCGGGGTTATTTTATCAAAGGTAAGTTTGACCAATTCAATCGTAATATTCCCTTATCCGCCTTTGTGCAAGCTTTACGCGACTTAATGGCGCAATTGTTGTCAGAATCAGATGCACAATTGGTACACTGGCGCAATCAAATTCTTCAAGTTCTTGCAGAGAACGGGCAAGTTTTGATTGAAGTAATTCCAGAATTAGAACAGGTAATTGGTAAACAACCACTTGCACCAGAACTATCGGGAACGGCGGTACAAAATCGGTTTAATTTGCTCTTTCAAAAGTTTATTGCTGTCTTCACCACAGGGGAACATCCATTAGTGATGTTTCTGGATGATTTACAGTGGGCAGATTTAGCTTCGCTACAGTTAATTAAACTGCTGACGGAGAATCAAAAATATCTACTTTTGTTAGGTGCTTATCGAGATAATGAAGTGTCAGCCGTACATCCATTTATGTTGAAGATGGAGGAACTCAAGAAAACTGGTAAGACTATTAATACTATTACTCTTGCCCCCCTTGACTTGAATGATACTAATCAGTTAGTGGCTGATACTTTACATTGTACGACACAGATATCGCGCCCTCTAACAGAATTAATCAATCGCAAAACTAAAGGCAATCCCTTTTTTACCACGCAGTTTCTCAAGGCTTTATACGAAGATAAACAAATCAAATTCGATCGCGAGCAAGGTTACTGGGAATGCGATTTTGCTCAAGTCAATGCGCTATGTGTAACTGATGATGTGGTGGAATTTATGGCTACTCAGTTACAAAAATTGCCCCAACAAACGCAAAATATCCTGAAGTTAGCTGCTTGTATTGGTAACTCTTTTGATTTAACTACTTTGGCAATTGTTTCACAACAGTCATCACAGGAGGTGGCAGATGCTTTGTGGAAAGCTTTGCAAGAAGGATTGATTTTACCGCAAAATCAAGTTTATAAATTTTATCTCAGCCATGAGCAAGAAGTTAATACTAACAATATCGAAAATGTTGCTTATCGCTTTCTGCACGATCGCGTCCAACAAGCTGCTTATTATTTAATTCCCGAAGACCAAAAACAAGCTACTCATTTGGCGATCGGTCAATTATTGCACGCTAACACGACTGCAACTCAACTAGACAATATCTTTGAAATTGTCAATCACTTGAATATAGGCATTGATTTGATAACTCAGCTTGACAAAAAATTGGAGTTAGCACAACTGAATTTGCTAGCGGGGTGCAAAGCCAAAGCAGCGATCGCCTATAATGCTGCTGTCAAATATTGTACCCAAGGTATTGACTTACTGCCTTTTAATGCCTGGGCAGAACATTACAGATTAACCCTGAATCTGCATAATGAGCGTTTAGAAGCTGCCTGCCTCAATACAGACTTTGACAAGCTGGCAGGATGGGGTGACGTTGTATTGCAATCTGCTAGTTCTTTGCTTGATACTATTAAAGTCTATGAAACCCGAATGACGGCATTTCGGTCTCAAGGTCAATTTGCCAAAGTAATTGAGACTGGATTGCAAGTATTGAAATTACTCGGTGTGGAATTTCCCGAACAGCCAATGATGGCAGATATTAGCGCAGCTGTCCAACAGACAAGGCAACTATGGATGGGGCGCGCACCCCTAAGTTTGCTGGATTTGCCTGCGATGAGCGATCCGCATCAACTTGCAGCCATGCAAATAATGACTACACTGGTTTCCTCTGCATACATTGCTAAACCGACACTATTACCACTACTCACATCCAAGCAAGTGGAGATGGCTATCCAGTTTGGCAATTCATCTATTGCCATTTTTTCCTATGCAGACTATGGAGTGACTCTTTGTGGTTTGATTGGAGATATTGATGCTGGGTATGAGTTTGGACAACTTTCATTAAAGTTACTAGAACAACACCACATTAACGCTTTTAAAAGCAGAGCTTATTTTATTGTCAACAGCTTTATTCGCCACTGGAAAGAACCATTAAATCACAGTATCCCATGTTTACTAGAAGCTTATCAGAGCGGTTTAGAAACTGGAGATTGGGTATGCGTAGCGTTGAACTTAGTGTCATATAGTCAGTGTAGCTATTGGAGTGGTCGAGAATTAAATGATTTGGCACAGGAAATGGAAATTCATCAGCAAGTCATCAGCCAGGTCAAACAAGAAGCAACGATAAAATATTATGAATGCTACCAGCAAGCGATTCTCAATTTATTAGGACAAGCGGAAGTTCCCTATTGTTTACAGGGCAAAGTCTTCAATGCCGCCCAAATCTTACCCAGCTTCCAAGCTGCCAGCAATCGCACGGGGTTATTCTATCTTCATCTCAATCAAGCTGTTCTCTGTTATTTGTTCGGAGAATACGAAGCAGCCTCAGAACAAGCAGCCTTAGCAGAACAGTATAGTAATGCTGTAACTGGCTATTTCGTCGTAGTTGTCCGAGTTTTTTATGATGCTTTAATTCATTTAGCACGCTACACCGATGTTAATGCCGAAGAACAATCAGCCATTTTAAAGCGAATCAATACCCATCAAGAAAAACTACAAATTTGGGCTACTCATGCTCCATTCAATCATCAACATCGTTGGCAACTTGTAGCAGCAGAACGCTATCGAGTGCTTGGTCAATTTACTGAGGCGATGGAACATTACGATTTAGCTATTGCCCAAGCCAAAACACATGGTTATCTGCAAGATGAAGCACTCAGCAATGAACTGGCCGCTAAATTTTATCTAAGTTGGGGCAAACAGAAGGTGGCAGCAGGCTATATGCAGGAGGCGTACTACTGTTACGCTCGTTGGGGCGCAAAAGCCAAAACCGAGGATTTGGAAAACCGCTATCCCGATTTAGTACGCGTTATTCTCCAGCAGAGAGTACAATCACTGCAAATGCTGGAAACGATATCGAGCAGCGTTAGTCGCCCGCTCTCGGTTCATAATTCCACTCATTTGGGTCGTTCTTCTAGCACTGACATTAGTAGCTTTGATTTTGCTGCTATCCTCAAAGCCTCTCAAGCCATTTCCGGCACGATTCAACTGGACGAACTACTGCACAGATTAACACAAATTATTCTGCAACATTCTGGGGGCGAACGTTGTGCTTTAATCCTACCTAATACTCAAGGAAAATGGTTGGTAAGAGCCATTGCTACACCCGAAAACACAGAACTTTGTGCCGAACCTTTAGAGGGCAACCCTAACTTACCAATTAAGTTGATCCAGTACGTCAAAAACACCGAAGAAATTGTGATGATTGACGAACTCAAAACCAATTTACCTGTAATTGATGAGTATTTAAGTCAACGACAACCAAAAAGTTTGTTGTGTTTGCCAATTCTCAATCAAGGACGCTTAATTGGAATTTTGTATTTAAAGAATCGTTCTACTAGTAGTGTGTTTACAAGCGATCGCATCCTCATTCTCAACTTTCTTTGTACCCAAGCGGCCATTTCTCTAGAAAACGCCCGTCTTTATCAAGATGCACAAATTTATACTCAAAAGTTAGAACAATCTCTAGAAAAATTACGGCTTAGTGAAGCCCGCTTTCAGAAACTAGCAGATAATATTCCTGGCATGATTTATCAGATCCGAATTAAAGCCGATGGTTCAGCTTCAGTACCCTACGTTAGTTCTGGGTGTCAACCTCTTTACGAAGTTCCAGCAGAAGATTTCCTGTCAGGGAAATGTAGCATGCGTGATTTTGAACATCCCGACGATGGAGCAGAGGCCTTTCAGGCAGTTGTTGAGTCAGCACAAAATCTTACCCCATTTCAGCATGAGTGGCGCATTGTTACACCCAATGGGAATATCAAGTGGGTAAAAGCTGCTTCTCAACCAGAACGCGGCGAGGATGGTGAAATGGTATGGGATGGAATTCTAATTGATATTAGCGATCGCAAACGTGCTGAAGCTGCCATTAAGCAAAAATCTCAAGAACTGGAAAATGCTCTGCAAAAACTGCAACAAGCCCAACTGCAAATGATCCAACATGAAAAAATGTCTGCACTAGGTAACTTAGTTGCTGGAGTAGCTCACGAAATGAACAATCCCCTCGGCTTCATTTCGACTAGCCTCCAACAAGCTAAACCTATCTTGGCTGATATCACTGAACACCTAAAATTATATCAAAAAGCTTTACCGAATCCAGAAGTAGAAATTCTCGAACATGCTGAAGAAATTGACTTAGACTATAACTTAGAAGACATACCAAACATGGTTGACGCAATGGTTATAGCTTCTGAGCGATTAAAAAATATCAGCACCAGCTTAAGAACTTTCTCCCGGGGCGATAAAGATTATAAAGTGCCATTTAACATCAATGAAGGCATTGATAGTACAATTTTAATTCTCAAACATCGCCTGAAAGCGAATGACCAACGTCCAGAAATTATAGTTGTAACTGAATACGAAAATTTACAGCCAATCGAGTGTTTCCCAGGACAATTAAATCAGGTATTTATGAATATTTTAGCTAATGCTATTGATGCTTTAGATGAGTCGATTAGAGGGCGGAGCTTTGAGCATTTTAAGCTAAATCCACATCAAATTATAGTTAGAGCTATCATTGAAAATCATACCTTAAAAATATCAATTGCTGATAATGGCACAGGAATAAACGAAGATGTAAAAGCACGCATATTCGACCATTTATTTACTACGAAAGAAGTGGGAAAAGGCACAGGACTAGGACTAGCGATCGCACAGCAAATTGTGGAAGAAATACATAGGGGTAGAATTGAAGTTAATTCTGTTTTAGGAAAAGGAACAGAATTTATAATTTATATTCCCATTACTGAGAAGCTATTTATAAAAGAAATTTAAAAGAGATCCTTCAGATAAGAAAAGCAGCGATAAGATACTGTTTGTGCAGTATACTTAGAGGTTGTTTAAAAAGTGGTTGGCTGTGATTTTAGGCACTAACTGATCCCCCCTAGCCCCCCTTAAAAAGGGGGGAACCGGAATCAAAGTCCCCCTTTTTAAGGGGGATTTAGGGGGATCTAGAACGTTTTGTTACCGAGAAGAAAACTTTTCAAACATCCTCTTACACTAAAAGTGTTTAATTGCAGTAACGTTACTTGCCAAGAAGCAGTCAAGAGCGATCGCACTTCGAGAGTTTAGATATCTCTTAAAAAGTAATGAAGAACGAGTGAAGTATTTGCGGCGGGTGATATACTCTTGCTGTGAAGCGGGATTTGATTGGTAAAAAGTGATGCCGATAAAGAGCGATCGCTCTATATTCTCACAACCAAAACTTTCGATAATCCTCAACATATTGCCGCATCGTCAGTGGCGGACGACCGAGTAATTGCTCTACATCTGGTGTAATGCCACCTGCCAATCCTAAACGAGCGGTTGTATAAATTGCTGCCATTACCAAAATGAAGTCCAACGACAGCCCGCGATCGCGCATTTGCCAAATAAACTTCAACAATGAGGGATTAGTATAGCGAATTGGTTTACCCAAAACTTCTGTAAAAATTTCTGCTACTTCATAGTAAGTCAAGGCTTCCCTACCCGTGAGCACATAAGCTTTTCCCAAATGCCCATCTTCAACCAAAGCACGTACCGCAACGGCAGCAAGATCGCGCACATCAATAAAACTGGTTTTACCATTACCAGATGGCAGAAGCAATTCACCACGAACTTTGATGTCTTCTCTGTGTATGGTATTAAGATTTTGCATAAAAAAGCTGGGGCGTAAAAAGGTAGCTTTAATACCTAATTGGTTGATATAGCGTTCAATTTGGGAGTGTGGCAGAAAACGGTTGTGTTCGGCTCCTAGTATTGAAACAAACACGATATGTTCAACGCCTGCAAGTTTTGCAGCATTTAGGACTGGGGCAAATTGCCTCTTCACATTGGCAAATGCAGGCGGACGTACTAAAAAAAGTTTGTTGACTCCTTCAAAAGCGCTTGCCCACGTGTCGGGGTTAATAAAATCGAACCAGACACAATGAATGTTGCTGCCTAATATTTGTTGAGCTTTGTCGGGATTTCTGAGTGCGGCACAGACATGACAATCGTGGGATAGTAGCAAGCGAATAACCTCACAGCCAACATTCCCAGTCGCACCCGTCACTAAAATTTTCAACATTCCTTGTTTGCCGATTTGGTTTAATTAAGAGGCGCATTTTATCAACCTATTTCTAACTTTAGAACATAATTTAATATGCACGCCCTAGTAATCTCTACCTATTTTTAACAATTACGCTGCTCGTTTCACAAATTCGTCTCAATGCCACCTGATTGCATCAAGCCTTGGATAATACTGTTCTTGGACTGGTAACATAATGCGATCGCCTAAAAACCCGTTCAATTTATTTCTTCGCAGTATGAGTACGCTTGGGAATGAGAACAGGTTGAATTATTTAATAATTTATCATCACCCTTGTTGACTTATCCCTGGTCTTGTATTTAAGGAACTTGCATTCCGCGTTGCACAGCCGGACGTTGCTGCACTATCTCCACCCAGCGTTTAAGATTTGGGTAATTGTCGAGTGTTAAACCAAGAAATTCATAAATCGCTACCCACGGATAAGTTGCAACATCCGCAATAGAATAGTTACCACAGATAAATTCATAGCCCTTTTTTAATGGTTGTTGTAGGGCTTGTTTCCAGAGCCTTTCAATATTTTTGAGGTAATTTTGGGTAAATATAGGCGATCGCTTACAAAGCAATTGTGTTGTATCATAAAATACGGGATCTGATGAAAGTAACTTTTGCAGTATTCAACCAGCATCATAGATACTCCTTTGTCCAGAGTAGTTCTCATAAATGTGTTGATAAACTTCCTGACATTTCTGTTCATACAGTTCAGTAGAATAACTCTGAGGTAACTTATCCAAATTATCCTTAATTGCCACTTCCACCGATGCTCTGGTTTGCTGTTTCTTCTTCCAATCCAAAACTAACCTCTCGTGTTTGAGAGTTTTCAGTAATTCTCTTGCAACTTGTTTGACTTCCTGTTCTTCTTGCTTAGTCAGTTGAATTTCTGGTTTAGTCAGTAAATCAAAAATTGCTAGTTCTTCTTCAGTGAGATTTTTGGCGATCGCTCTTTTATCTTCAACACCCAATTCCTGAGCAAAGTTAATCAAATCATTGAAGAATATCTGCACGTTGCATGAGTCAGCATTGTACTCTGCAATCATCTGCTGGAATTTCTCCAGGTAGTCGATGCGAGTTTTATTTAACCTCACCATTTGCTGGAGTTTTTGGGCGATCGCAGTTTTGAGTTTTTCTGTCTCTGTTCTCTGGTAGTCAGTACTTGTAAATTTATTTTTTAATGCTTCAAAGTCGATTTGACTTAAGTCGATGCGTTGAGAGTGGGATTCTGTGATGACAAACTCCCCAGCAGTGATGGACAAATCTAACAGTTCCTCCACTTGTTCTATCACTTCAGAGACATCAACTTCTGGTACTTCCGCGAGAATTTGGTCTTTGATTGTCTGCAAGTGAGCATTAATAGTGGTAAATTCATTAGCAGTAGGATCTGGGAGGATAGCTTTGTAGAGTTTGTTAACGTTACCTGCTAGAGAAAGATAAGTTTTTTTAGCATCATCATTAATAATGATGCATTCCACTGCATCTGCCCAAAATTTGGTGCGTGCAAAACCTTGTGCTGACTCCAGTACAGCAAAATCAATGCCTTTTTGCGTACAGAATGTTGTGGTTTGGGCGATCGCTTCTCTCAATTGTGCCACTAAAGCAGTTTTCGCTTTAACTGGAGTATCTCCTTCTTCAACACCACCACCAGATGCAGAACCATAAATAGTTAGTGCTTTCTGTAAATCGCGGAAGACACCAATGTAATCAACAATTAAACCATTGACTTTACCTGGGAAGACACGATTTGCTCTGGCGATGGTTTGCATCAGAGTATGGTTCTTCATCGGTTTGTCTAAGTAAATGGTGGAACAACTGGGAACATCAAATCCAGTCATCCACATAGCGCAGACAAATACGATCCGTAGGGGATGAGATGCATCTTTGAATTTTTCATCCAGTGCAGGAGATTCACTCACTAACCTCTGACGGTGAGGCGTAATGTCTAACGGTTCGGCTTCGCTCACCGTTAGCCCTGAGCGGAGCCGAAGGGCTAATTCTTTTTTCTGAAATGCTTCTACTTCATTTTGAGATTGAGATATGACTACTGCCATATCTGTTTCTGACATATATTTAATAGTGACTGATAATTTTTTGCGTTCAAATTCGCTCAAATTAGATTCAGCAAGTTGATTTTTTAATTGTTGCAGGTGTTGTTGCCAGTGGTGCTGAACTTTGTTGTACATTTTGACAGTAGTAAATCTGTCAATGCTGACAATCATTGCTTTACCCTGGTATCCTCTACCTAGTAAATGGCTGACAATATCTTGAGCGATTTTTTCTAATCGGTCATCTCTGGTAATTAATTGATATTCTCTGGCACATTGTCTGGCTAATTTATCCTCTTCTTCCTCATCCATTGTTGCAGATTCAATAATTTCTGCCATATCTTCATTGAGTGCATCATTGGTGAGTTGCAATTCGGGAATGCGGTTTTCGTAGTAGAGAGGAACTGTGGCGCTATCTTCTATTGATTGGCGGAAGTTATAAATGCTGATGTAATCACCAAAGGTTTTTTTGGTTTCTTGTTCTCCTAACATTAAAGGTGTACCAGTAAAACCAATGAATGCTGCATGAGGTAAAGCATTCCTCATGTTGAGCGCGAATGTGTCATACTGACTGCGGTGTGCTTCATCGGCAATGACGATAATATCTGACCGATCTGAAAGTTGGGGATAGGTTCCGCCTTTTTCGGTGCGGAATTTTTGAATCATCGTGAAAATGTAGCGATGATCTTCTTGCAAAAGTTGTTTGAGGTGTTCTCCACTTTTGGCGCGGACATTTTTTTCGATTTCTGTCACAGCACCAGCATAGGCAAAGTTTTTATAGATTTGTTCGTCTAAATCTTCTCTGTCGGTAATAATCACAAATGTCCAATTACCATAGAGTTTACGCAGCACTTTTTGGGAGAAGAAAACCATTGAGTAACTTTTACCGCTACCTTGGGTATGCCAAAATACTCCTAATTTTCCTTGATTGGTTTTGATTTTCTCAACTGCGGTAACTGCTTGGTTAACACCTAAATATTGATGATTTTTAGCAACAATTTTTACTAAAGCGCCTTTGGCAGCGTAGAAGAAGATAAAATTTTCAACTATATCGAGTAATTTGGTAGGTTCACAAGTACCTCTAATAATTGTGTCTAGAGAAATTATCCCTTCTTCTCCTTCTGAGTTTATCTTTTTCCATTCAGCGAAATGTTCCCATTTGGCAGTTAAGCTAGCAATGCGACTTTTTATGCCATTGGAGAGGATGATAAATGCGTTGTACCAGAATAGTTGAGGAATAGTTTGCTTGTAATCTGTAAGATTATTTTTATAAGCAAGTTCCAAGCGTTGGTGATGTGCTTTGAGTTCGATGAATACTAGAGGTAAACCATTCACGAACCCGATTAAATCTGTTCTTCTGGTGTAAATCTCTCCTGTAACCCAGAATTGGGAAGCGAGAAAAAAGTTATTATTTTCTGGGTGATTCCAGTCTATGACTTTAACTGTTTCTGCTCGATCGTCACCCTCATCATTTTTGAAACTGACTTTTACCCCATCCTTGAGGAGTTGATAAATTTCTGCGTTCGCATTGGCTAAACTCAAGGTGCTTCTATCACGAGTTAATTCTTCAATCGCCAGTTGGATAGCTTCTGTGGGTAAGTCAGGGTTTAAGTTTTGTAAAGCTGACTGGAGTTTGGGAATTAAAACTACCTCATCCCTTGTTTGTCTACCCAGTGTGCTGTTTGTACCAAAGGTTTCATGGTAACAGTTGGCTGTTTGCCATTGTAGTTGCGAGAATAGCTCTATGGTGGAGTTTTCTAGCGCTGCTTCTGAGTCTGGGTGAGGTGGATGCATAGGTATGGAGTATCGATTTACTCCATTTTTAACTCAAAAGTTCGGCGTTGGGGATGGAGGGGGTGATTTTCTTATACACAGTCGCAAAGCTTCAACCCAATCTACACAGATAGATCGCAGTGCAACAAACTTTGAAGTACTCCAAAACGACTTTTAGGTACCTCAAAACGACTTTTAAGTACCTCAAAACGACTTTTAGGTACCCCAAAACGACTTTTAGGTACCTCAAAACGACTTTTAGGTACCTCAAAACGACTTTTAGGTACTCCAAAACGACTTTTAGGTACCCCAAAACGACTTTTAGGTATCTGTTGCTTATACTAAATTGCCTTTGGTTGCCATTTTTAACGCAATATAGAAAGCGATCGCTCAGACATCGAGATCAAAAGATTTGCGATCGCACTTGAATTACACTAGGTGCATCAGCTTGAGTCATTGCCAGCAGTGTATCAAAATCTAAGTCATGGGTGAAAACAATGTAATCGTTTGTCAGCCGATAATTTCTGGGTTAAATGTGATTCGTTTTAGTGGTTTCATGTGTAGGTTATGAGTTTGATTTTTAATTATTCCACTTGTCTATTTATGCTGCTATGTCTTCTGTAGTGATTTCTAGCTGTTCTACATCGATTTCTCCTGAGATGAGTTTAGGGAGGAGTAAATCGCGGGTTTGGCGGAGGTTTCTATTTTTAAAAATTAAATTATGGATTTTATTAACAATATTTTGAATAAATTCATTAAATTGTTCAAGTAATGGTGATGGTAGAATCATAATTTGATATTTGATCAACACATCCCAATTAGCTCTAGGCATTTTAGTTCCTTGTGAAGTTTGAGTTGCATAATTCACAAAATCTTCACTTGACACACAACAAAGAGTTATCGAAAAATATTTATAATCCTTAGCTTGAATAACTATTGTATCTGAAGAACAAATTCCATTAATAGGTGCTACACCTACTTTGTGAAAGTAAGGTCTAATTTTACCAAAAAGTATCTCTCCTTTTTTAAAAATCAACTTTGTACTTTGCACCTGACCAGCATTTCCCCATTCAAACAGGGCTATAGATTTTCTGGGTAAATGTTCTAATCCCAAGTATGGTGTTTGTGGATCAATCGCATCAGGTTGAATACTGCGTCTAATTTCTTGGGCAATATTTCCTAATTTCTTTACCTCCCACCCTTCAGGAATTAACCCCAATTCAGAATCAACCATTTTGGTGTGTTCATGACCAGGGAAGCGGAATTTGACAAACCACTCATGGTAGAGGGTTTGTGCCATTTCTTCTAATATTTTGATGCGTCTTGTGTTGTTTTCTATTAGGTCATCATACGCTGAAAGTATGCCAGCGATTTTCTTCTGCGTGGGGAGTGGGGGAGTTAGAAGAGTTAGCTTTTCACAGTCAGGAACACGCATATGTTCTACTGTAGCTCCTGAACCAAATGATTTAATTTGTCCTTGTAAATCATTAGACTGGAAAGCATACAAGAGAAATCTATTATCAAGCTTTTTAGGATTTGCCCTATATTGAATTAAACGCTGTCCTAAAAAAATAGTGTCATTAACCCTAAGCATACCCACCTCTCCTAAAGGTGCTTCTCTTGTTAAAATTACATCTCCTTTTTCGGGTTTAGCTCTACGAGTCCACTTCTTGTAAACTTCCTCCGTTACATATTTTACGACTGAGAGATTAATCCACCCATCTTTTACATTAGTAGTTCTAATCATTTTATATGGAGTTGGATAGTCCACTGTAGGAGCTGTTTTATTAACGCAATCAATTATGGATTCACACACATGTTTGATGCATACTCGTTGCCAAGAATTCTTTTTATTCATCACCCTAAAATCTAAACAATAGCACTACATTAGTATTTTTGTAGGGTGTGTTATGCCGAAGGCTAACGCACCATCCCAGATTTTCGGTGCGTTATAAACTTTAGTTTTAACGCACCCTACGAGATTTAAGCCTATAAAAATCTGATTTTTGAGCTTGTATATACACCGTAACTTTTTTGTAAAAAAGAAGTTACTCATTTCTGCACCTCACGCGCCTTTTGAAATCTTTCGAGTATTTGCATCACTACAGTCTCACCATCCAGCACCTCTCCTCGTTCAATTTCCGCAAGTCCTACTTCTACCTTTTTACGAGTTTCTTCTATCCACTCCTGATAACCCTTGTCCCATTCTTCCAGCAATTTTAAAGCTTGACTAATCACTTCCTCAGCATTTGTATATCTACCAGTTGCAACTTTCTCTTGAATTTTTTCTTGAAATCTAGCAAAAACAACTTCGCCATCAGTTATTTTTCCTTTAGCAATTTGTTCAGTTCCTACAGCTATTTTCTGACGTAATTCTTCAATTCTATATGCTTCAATTTCTGCTGCTATCTCTTCCTCTGTCAAGGGACGATCTGCGTGTGTTGCTTGTATTTCTTTGAATAAGTTTTTTAATTCTGTTGTTAAAGTAGCCCTTTGATTATCCTCTGCTAAAATAATCACCTCAACTTTCTGTCCAGCTTGAAATGGTAAATCAGATAATACTACCTGCCTTGGATCTGTAATGGTGATGTAGGTTTTATAAGCGTTCATGATTTATGCTGTTCTCAACTTTTATCTAACTTTGTTCTAACAATTTCGCCACATTCTCTGCAATTCTCTCTTCTAATTCCCTCGCTTCCAGATTCAAAACTTCCAATTCTTCATTTAACTCTTCCAACTTCTCAGCAAAATCAAAATCTTCCACTACCCGTTCCGCAACACCTACATAACGTCCAGGGTTTAAACTCCATCCCTGCGCGGCGATTTCTTCTAAAGTTGCTACCTTACAAAGTCCAGGTACATCAATATATTGCCCTTGAGGGAATTTCTCCGCCAGCAATGCTTGGCTACCATTGCTTGTCTCTACTGCTTCACTTCTGTACAACCTGACAATATTCGCCAAAAATTCAATCTGTTCGGCGCTAAACTCCCGATGGGCGCGGTCAATTTGACGGTAAATGTGCCTAGCATCTAGAAATAATACCTTATCTCTGCGGATAGTATCTGCTTTCCCCTTATCCAAAAACCACAAGGTACAGGGTAAGGTAACAGTGTAGAAAAAATTAGAACCAACAGCAATCATCACATCCACTGCATGGGATTGGATAAGTTTCTGCCGAATTTCTAACTCTGTACCTCGCGCATCACTGGCAGAATTCGCCATCACAAATCCTGCCCTACCTGTTTCATTTAATGCACTCCAGAAAAAATGAATCCACAGGTAATTAGCATTATCTGCTTTGGGCATTCCGAATTTGCTAACACGCGGATCTCCTTTGATTTTTTCTTTGTCCACCTTATCAACATTAAAAGGTGGATTTGCCATCATAAAGTCAAACTTGTTTACTGACTTGTGAATGTCTTCATAATAAGTATTGCTCTGGCGAATATCTCCTGCAAGTCCATGTACTGCCAAGTTCATCCTGCACAAGCGGACAGTTTCACCTACTTTCTCTTGCCCATAAATACTAATTTCTGTACTTGGGTTCTTCTTATGTCTTTCTACAAAAGATGCACTTTGAACAAACATACCACCACTACCACAAGCAGGGTCATAAATTCGTCCATGATAAGGTTCAATCACTTCGACAATTAATTTCACAACAGAAGTAGGAGTAAAGAATTCTCCTCCCTTCTGTCCCTCACTCATGGCAAATTTACCCAGGAAGTATTCATAAATCTTCCCGAAAGCATCACCTGATAAATCTGTGCCTAATTCGACTTTGTTAAAGTTCTTCAGCAAGTCAAATAACAGATCGTTTTCGAGGCGATTGTAAGTTTTGGGGAGAATATCCTTTAATTCTTCATTCTCAGCTTCAATGGCACGCATGGCATCATTGATTACCTTGCCAATATCTGCCCCTCCTGGTAAGTTCAACAGTGTAGAGAATCTGGCAGCATCAGGCAGATACATGACACCCTTTGCTTGGTAGTCTGCTTTGGTAATTCCACGTCTTCTACTACCTATATTTTTCAGTTCCTCCTCAGCATGGGTAAATTTCCAGTCAGCGTAGCGCAAGAAAATTAACCCCAGTACCGGGATGGAATACTCACTGGACTTTAGCCTAGAGTTAGCGCGTAACTCATCTGCTGCTTCCCATAGGCGTTTTTCTAAATCAGTAGTGTTAGCAGGCATAGACAGACATCAGATTACCAAATCTATCGATTATAGGCTAGTTTGTGTTTGTGACAAGGTGAACTACAAATTTGAGCAGAAAAGGATAGAGAAATACTATATGAGTTGCGATCGCTTATTCCCGGTGCGATCGCTCTATAACACAAGTCGGATTACCCCCCTTAATCCCCCCTTGTGAAGGGGGGAAACAAGAGAATCTCGTTCCCTCCCCTTTATAAGGCTACGGTGTACACACAAGTCGAATTACCCCCCTTAATCCCCCCTTGTGAACGGGGGAAACAAGAGAATCTAGTTCCCTCCCCTTTATAAGGCTACAGTGTACACACAAGTCGAATTACCCCCCTTAATCCCCCCTTGTGAAGGGGGGAAACAAGAGAATCTAGTTCCCTCCCCTTTATAAGGCTACGGTGTACACACAAGTCGAATTACCCCCCTTAATCCCCCCTTGTGAAGGGGGGAAACAAGAGAATTTAGTTCCCTCCCCTTTACAAGGGGAGGGTTAGGGTGGGGTAAAAGGCTAGTTACTCAGCTATTTCAGACTTGTGTCTATACAGTAGGCCTCCTGCCTCAAAACCAGTGAATTTGTACCTCATGCACTTGAAATATGCTGTAGTTAATGTACGTGAGAAGAATTTACTGATTTACCAATTAGTATAAAATTGTTTTGGCAGTAGCGATCGCCCGCTCTACACTCTCCACAATATAAACATTTTCTGGCGACAATTTTTTAAAGAAAAGTTTACTTTCTTCATCATTAGTCAACAAAATTACTTGCTTATTTGCTTTCAAAGCTAGAGCAATTTCTGAAGCAGTTCCTGCACCTATACCGCAAGCAATCACCAAATCGCTGCTAAGAACATTAATATTATTTCTAGAATTACCCATGTCTGTGAAAATAGCAATATCTACCCAAGAGGACATACCATCCTGATTCTTACCTGGAAGAATACCAATAGTTAAACCATCAGCAGATTTTGCACCTTTACTTACTGCATCCATTACCCCTACATTTCTACCACCAGTGAGTAAAATCCATCCTTGTTTGGCAATAAGTTGACCTAATATATAAGCATTTTGTAAATCATTTGCTGTCGCATTTTCTCCCCTACCCATAACCCCAATAATAATTCTTCGCATAAAATTTCGGATGATACTGGTTTTCAACGACAGTTGAAAGCGGTTTCCCTGAAAGGGCGATCCCCTCTCTTGAGGGTGTCAGAGTTCATCATCTGTAACATCTGCGATTCAACACTCACCGAAGGAGCTACTTTTTCGTGAAACTGCAAGCGTCTCCAGTTCCTCTGCACTCTTTCGATCCTGTGTTCGCCTCACTTTAATAGTTTTTTGCCTGCTCATCCAAAAAACACCATAACCACTGTTCTCCTAACTCAGCCGAGCTAATTACTGAATGTCCAGTTTCTTCATAATGCCGTCGAGCATGTTGATGAAGAGAAGAATCACAGCACAGCATCTTACCGCAACTTTGACAAATACGGAGATGCACCCAGCGACCATTTATTTTGATACACTCTTCACAACGAAATACTGGGTAGTTTGCTTTAGAAATCAGAGTCTCCGCAGTCAGATTATCTAAATGTTCGCAGCTCATAGGAGTTTGAATGAGAGGTTAATCAGAGTATATATTAGTGCAGCGAAACACAGCTAATTTTGTCAGTTAAGTAATAAACCTGACAACCTTCGATATCACCAGCCAAAATTCGGTCATGCGCTTTGTAGTCGCAGTAGTACTCAGTCGCTTCGAGTATATTAACAAAAATTAGTATTGTACAAATGGTCGAAGAAAGAAAAATTTTGTCAGAGTAGAAGTAAGGCTTTTGATATTTACTTGTGTGTAAATTAAATGACTCAAATATTTAAAGAAACGACCAAGAAAGACAATTATACCCGTGTTGCTCAACTTACAGATGTTCAGGCAGCAGGCAGTTTGGTAATCCGCAAAGAAAAGCATACTATTGTCTTGTTTTACTCAGACAATAAAGTTTATGCAATTGATAACCGTTGTCCCCACATGGGTTTTCCCCTACAAGGTAGCACTTGCAAAGATGGTATTGTTACCTGCCCTTGGCATTATGCCCGCTTTGATATAGCTAGTGGTGGAACCTTTGACTCTTGGGCAGATGATGTGCCGGCATTTCCTGTAGAAATCCGTGATGGTGAAGTTTGGGTGAATTTAGCACCGCCAGCTAATTTTCATGCCCACCACCGCCAACGCCTTGAAGATGGTTTAGAGCAGAGTATTTCCTTGGTGATTGCCAAATCAACGATCGCACTGTTAGATATAGGAGTAAATCCGGCTGAACCATTTCAAATCGGGCTACAATTTGGCACTCGTTATAACAAAACAGGTTGGAGTGCAGGTTTAACTATCCATACCTGCACGATCAATCTCTTACCTTATCTGGATGAAGAAGACAAACCTCGTGCTTTATTTCACGGACTTTCGGCAGTCGCTAATGATAGTGCAGGTGCGCCGCCTTTGTTTGTCGTTCAGCCGTTGCCCAACTCTACAGTTGATTTTCCGACTCTTAAAAGCTGGTTTTGCCAGTTTATTGAGGTACGGGATGCTGAAGCCGCACAAAGATGTCTGGTATCTGCGATTCGCTTAGGGGCTAATTTAGAGCAAGTTGCGGATATGCTGTTTTCATCGGCTACAGATCATCGTTATCTCGACATCGGGCATACCCTTGATTTTATTAACAAAGCACTGGAAGCACTTGATATTGTTGGTTGGCAAGCTGCGGAATCTGTTCTACCTAGCTTAGTTTCGGGTTTAGCTAGTGCATCCCGGATGGAAGAATCTAATTCCTGGCGCTACCCTGTAGATTTGGTAGCAATATTAGAGTCGGCTTTTGAGCAATTACCCAATATTTTAAATGCGGGAAAATCTCAACGAGGAACTTGGGCAAACTCAGAGCAATTAATACCAATTTTATTAGGTGAAGACCCACAAGCGATCGCCGACTCGCTACTGAATGCCCTAGAAGCTGGTTGTACAGAAGAGCAATTAGCAAGTGTAGTTACTTATACGGCAGCACTGCGTGTAGCTCGTTTTAATACTAACAATGACTTTGGAGATTGGAATTCCGCACATCATCCATTCACTTTTGCGAATGCTGTGCATCAAGGTTTACGACGAGTGCCAACAGTAGAACTACTCAGAGGTGTATTTGATGCGGCGATGAGTGTTTATTTGAATCGTTTTTTGAATGTACCACCAGCACGACTTCCAGAACCCAAAGACTCCGTTGCAAATCCCGAAGAATTGCTCCAGCAGCTACCCGATTTATTAAATCGTCAACAGCAAGTTAACCAGACAGGTCAATTAGTGGCTAATTATTTATATAGTGGTGGCAAGCCTGAAAGACTGATGGCAATGCTAGGGAAAATGATGCTCAGAGAAAACCGTGATTTTCATGTTATTCAAGAAATAGAAGCTGCTTTTCGTCAGTATTCCCTATTAGGTGACACTCCTGCTGGGGTTCATGTATTAGTTGCTGCTGCTCGGTATTTAGCAGCCCATTCTCCCACAATGCGATCGCAAGCACAAACCTATCAAATCGCTTATCGTTTACATAAAGGCGATCGTTTATTTGAGGAATGATGAGTAGAAAATATCGAAAACCATTGATTGGGATTACAACTTACGGTCGCCTTGCACCATTACCATTTTCTCTGCCAAGCGAATATATAGATGCAGTCCGTAAAGCAGGTGGCATTCCCATATTATTACCACCAGGAGAAATTGAACTTGGAATACTTTTAGATTCTTTGGATGGTTTAATCATCTCTGGTGGTGGAGATATTCACCCTGCTTGCTACAATGGTTTTGCTCATCCGACTATTTATTCTGTCGATCGCGAACGTGATGCTTTTGAATTGCAGCTTGGCAAGTTAGCTCTTGAACGTCATCTGCCGATATTAGGTATTTGTCGGGGTTTACAAATTCTTATCGTTGCCAGTGGAGGTACTCTAATTCCTCACATTCCAGATGTTTACGGTACATCTGCATTACATCGTCTAGAGCCTGAACCTGGACGACGTTTACATACAGAACATCTCGTCACGATAGATGGAGAGAGTCTTTTAGCTGAGTGTTTACAGAATTCTCGCATATCTGTAGTTTCTTGGCATCATCAAGCAGTAGATAAAGTACCGCCTGGTTGGCGGGTTGTTGCTCATGCCTGGGATGATGGAGTTATTGAAGCTGTGGAGCACGAACATCATCCTTGGGCAATCGGTGTACAATGGCATCCTGAGCTTTCAATTCTCGATCCCAGTAATCAAAAACTTTTTCTAGCTCTCGTTCAGGCTGCACATATAAGACACGAATGCCACTAAGATATTCAAAACCAATGCCTTTTCCCTTTCCCCTTTCCCCTTTAACCGAACCGTATTGAGTGTTGTTTTTCTTCGGTTGATACTTTCAAGTAACACCGCCAAGAATTAAATCTCTACTGGCTCCTGATCGAATTTCCGCATCAATTCTACAAGAGCATTTCGGTCTGGAGTCTGTCCTTCCTTGAGCAGTTCGGCTAACCCTTCAAAATATTTTTCGCGTTCTCCTGCTGGACAAAACATGATTAATAATTTTGCAGGCTGAGTTCCTCGGTTAGCGAATGTATGAGGCGTATTACGTGGAACTAATACAAATGCCCCTGGTTGTCCCTGCACTATCTGATTTCCAACTTGAATTTCTACTTCTCCTTCTAATACATAAAACATTTCTTCCATTTGTCGATGAATATGCAGTACCGGGGCAGTTCCACCTGGTTGTATTAAGTTTTCAAACAATCCCAAGTGACCATGAGTATCAGCACCAACTACTTTAAATGTTATTTCGCTATTACCAGTAGTTAGATGATTACCTTCTCCTGGCATTAACACAATTTCTTTAACTGGTAAACTCATCAATACTCCTACTTATAAAAAGGTTATTTTTAAATCTCTAATTTAGAGGTTTAAGCGTTTCTTCAATCAATCACTACTAGATTATATTTGTATTCTGTTAGAAATTATAAACTTAAACATCCCTCAATAGATAATTTTTTTACAATACAATCGTAGTCTCGCCATACGTGTCAACTTAAGCTAGAAATGGCTTCACTGTTGGCTTCATCACCCGCCTAGAACTAAAGTTCCAGGCTAACAGCTCAAGTCATCTAAAGATGACTAAAGATTTTCCGGGATATTTAGTCATCTTTTAGATGACTTTTGCTATGAGCAAGGAACTTCAGTTCCTTGCGGGACATCGGTTTTACGTTAAGTTGACACCAATGGCGTCTCGCCCGCCCAATATATGCAAGTTAAATATGGAACAGCTTATTTGCCAAAACTAGAACTGCTCCTCCATCATAAGAAAAGTATGACAGTGCTTTTAACCCAATAAGGGCTTTTGATAAACTAAAAGCACCGCCATACATTTTGCTGAGGATCTTGTTATATTTGAAATTATTTAATGCGCTCAAAAAAGCCAAAATTTCCTACTTTAATAAATCGGATTAAAACCGAATAAGTCCGTAATAAGCACTTGCAGCAACTAGAACAATTGTTAATACTCCCAAAGTTATGCTAAGTACAAATTGGATAGAGGTTTTTTGATTTAGAGCTTCTTTGCTTCCACCTTCAAGTGTTGTCCGTTCGGTGTTGTTAGAATTGTTTATGTTGTCAGTTTTCATGGTTTTATCCTGTTTGATTATTTATTACAATTTTGCCTTGAATCCGAAAAATTACATCTAACTTTAGGATTAACAAAAAAGGTAGAAATAACTAGATGGAATTGAACCTAATACCAATTCAAAATTCATGCATTAAGAAAGTCAGACAGAACAAAGGTATGTCCGTATGTATCTGTCGCATTCTTTTTTCAAATTGGTATAACTTTCATGGGCCTGATTTCAAATCGGCATCTCAAGCATCTCGCAAATTCCTTCTCACATCTGTTTTTCTTCGAGCCAATAGATCGTACCTAAGAGGATGTTTGAAATGTTTGAAAAAAGCGCTAATTTACCCCACCATTTGAAGCCTGCGGGGAATTATAAACGCCCCAATATTCAATACCCCGATCGCGTAATATGGGTTCAACGCGATGAATTTCTTCTTCTGAGCCTTCTAGTATGAGCAAATAATAACTCTGCTGGAGGCGATCGCTATAAACTCTGGCTCTTTCTTCAGGAATACCTAAATCGCCTAATGCCTTCAGTAAATTCTGATTTGCTGCGGCTCCGACAGCAACACCTGCCACGCTACTAACCAATGCTACACCTACAGAACCTGCTGCGAGTACTGCTCCTAAACCGGGAAGTGCTAAACTACTCAAACCAACTAACACGCTACCCCAAGTAGCTGCTGTCAGTGTGTCTCCTACGGCTCCAGTTGTATCGACATCTCGATCGCCAATGCGATCGCTTATCTGCGCCTCACCTAAGTTTTCACCTTGCTCTACATCTTTAGCAATAACAGAAACTTTTTCTGTAGGAAAATTTGCAGTTTTTAATTCATTAATTGCCTGCTCTATTCCTTGAGAATTTGCAAATACTCCTAAGGCATGTATTGTGTTTTTAGTTATCATATTTTTCTCCTTTAGATTATTGTATTCGTGCGTCCATATATAACCTCGGCATTAGACTCTAATTCACGAGTAAGTTTATTACAACGCTTCTAACTAAATTGTTATTTCTTGAATTCTTTCCCCAAGGGGGGATAAATCATCAGTGAAGAATTAGCGAACCAAGTGGAGTACGTCACGCAGTAAACTATAGCCAGCTAAATCCCAAAGTACGTAAGAAATAAAGCCAATCATCGCTAAACGCCCATTCCACAACTCTTGTTGCGGATTCCATCCAAAAATCCAAGCATTGCGATCGACACCGTTATAGGCTTTAGCTTCAGTAGATAATTCAACCACTTTGTTAGTTTCAGTTGCCATTGCAAATATTCCTGAATAACTCTACTACATCCACATCTTAGTTACTATTACGGTTGCAGTTCTCTGTCTATTGGGGAATCTGAAAGCGTCACGGGAAGTATCTCAAGGCATTGTCTAGACTTTTGATAGTTTTGACTAAAAAGCATTAATAACTTGCACCAAAAAGCTTGCCAAACCTTATTTGTAGCCGTTTCACTACTTCAGAATCAACTTTCAAATGACGCAATTTCCTAATGCTATTTACTTTTTTTATCAATAGTCTCTTAGTCTGATTCACTCCTTAAGACAGATGTAAGAGCAGATTTGATTGAACCTCCGGCTTCCTTTATTTTCTGGGCGATGGGTTGCTCATTATGCAAAAATACACGCGCACAATTGCGTCCCGGCAAACCGGAAATCGAACCACCCGGATGAGTTCCAGCACCAGTAAGATACAAGTTATCAATTGGTGTTTTATAGTTAGCTAATTCCGGCAACGGACGGAAGCAAAGCATCTGCTCTAAAGTCATATCGATGTGGTAATAATTACCTTTGTAAGTCCCTAACCGTTCTCCCAACTCAGCTGGACTTTCTACATGACGGGCGATGATTGAATGTTGCAGATTGGGCGAATATTGCGCCAGTTTATTAATCACCTTGTCTGCAACTTTGTTTTTCAGTTCATCCGTCCAACCCGTACCTTTTAAACCTGTACCGTCTGCACCAGCAATTTGATAAGGTGCAAAAAACTCTATCCATAATGTATGCTTGCCTTCTGGTGCCATCGATGGGTCGAGTCCAGTAGGCATTACCACATACATCGATGGGTCTTCATCAGGAATTTTACCCAGAGTAATCAGACTATGAGCTTGTTCCACATGATTTACGGAATCAGCAATCAGAATAGAACCCATCAGATAATTATCTTGATGATTGTGGTGGACAAAGCGCAACGGTTCAGATAAAGCACAATCAATTTTGAGGATAGTTTCATTGTTGTTGACGATGCGGCGGTCTAACCTTTCGCGCAAGTTGTTATCGGCATTATCGACATCGCTACTATCCATTAGTTGCAAGAATAAGCGCTTGGCATCAATACTTGAAATTACACCTTTATTCGCACGATATTCTTTGCCACCAGCAACCCGCACACCAACTGCTTTACCATTATCTACTAAGACTTTTTCTACCTTTTGGTCGGTGAGAATTGTACCACCTTCACTTTTTACCATTTTCACCAAAGCTTCCACAAGTCCACCACTACCACCACGCGGTCTTGCCATACCGGGATTATGACGTAACATCATCATCATCGCCCCAAAGGACATAGCTTTTTGTGAGGGAGGGGAACTCAGTTCGGCTGAGAGTCTAGCCAGAGGTGCTTTGACAAACTCAGAATCGAAGTACTCGTTAATATTATCTGTGGCACTGCTGAGTAAGGTACGGAGTAAATCAAGGGTTGTGTTAGAGCCACCTAGAAGGGAAAATAAGTCTTGCAGACTATTGAGATTGTAATTACCAGCAATATCAACAATTGATTTGGGTGGTGCATTGAACAAAGGAGCAATCCCTGTGATAAAGCGCTGCCAAAAATCGGCATATTCAGCGTATTTTTGGGCATCACGCTGACTGTAACGGGCAATTTCTGCACAAGTCTTTTCCACCGATTTGTGAGCTAAGAAATACTTCCCATCTGGATGGGGGCAAAAAGCAACTGGATCGCAGCTAAGATATTCCAAGCCGTACTTATGCAGTTCCAACTCTTGGATGACTGGCCCTAAGAAAATAAACAGATGGTTAATGGCGCAAGGACTAAATTTAAAACCAGGTGCTTCATCAGGCATAAGTTCTTCAGTTGTAGAACCGCCGCCGGGGAGCGATCGCCCTTCTAATAACAGAACGCTGTAACCAGCTTTTAGTAAGTAGCCAGCACAAACTAAGCCATTATGACCAGCGCCAATAATTACAACGTCATACGATTCCATGAGTGCAATGGGGGGATTAAAGTATATTCCCTGATATTAGAAAGTGCTGAAGATATCTAAATCTTTCGTGGGTTATAGAATATTTATATATCTAGTAGTAGTGTTTTGATCGCCAAGAAGTAAACTTATTTTTAACCCACTTTATTGTACGCAACCAAGAAACACTATAAATAAATCCAGAGTTCATATTATTTATAGCTAGTATCACTTTTTACCTATATTCTTGTAGTCATTTCTTCTAGTTCTTTAAGGTGCTGTGCGTTCACAAGCCATTTCTCTTCATAGTTAGATTTATCTGTACCATATTGACTTTGTTGCTCTTTTAGTATTGCAATTTCATGATTAATTATTGATAACGCTTTCCCTTGGGTAATTACTTTTTTTAGCAACTCAAACCGTGATGTTTCATTAATTTGACGCAAGAGTTGAGAGATACAACGACTAATAATAACTTCATTGCTAAAAGCAAGAATGCTATGAGATTCATCATCTTGAGATAATAATTGCTCGCTGACATCAAACAAAGCTTCTACAACTGAAGGGATGTAATTCACAGGAATTTCTTCAGTGGAATTTTCTAGCCGTTCTATAAACACCCTGGCTTGCGTTGTGCCGTTTGGAAGCTTTTGTTTAGTAAGTTCTATCAAAGAATTTCTAAACTTCTCTCTATTTTCAACCAAACCAAGGATAATTTTTATCTGAATATTAGACAATTCACTTGCTGATAACGACAGACGAAAGTAAATAGGAAATATTTCTAAACTACACACACGTAGCTGTTCGCGCCATTCCAATTGCTTTTCATCTAGAGAAGTATTACCCAAAATGAATTTTAATTTAGGGAAAAGGTGCATTAGCAGGTTTTTAATAGGCTGCTTGTCTTCATCTCGCAGTTGAGCAATCCAAGTATTCAGAAGATTCTTGAGTTCGTCTATTGAAAGGTTTATCTCTCCTACAAAAATATGAGGATTTTGATGGATTATACTATAAATTTTTGGACAAAAGACTCGCAAAGACTCAATGGCAAGGAAATCAACAGGATTTACTTCATCTTTTACTGCTGGATACGTCACCATTAAAGTATTAATAAAACGAGTAATATCGCGGATGTTAGTAATAAAGTGTTCTATTCCTTGAAAGTAAATATCACCCCAGCGACTTTGGTTTATTTGTTGTTTTGGAGTTTCTGCAAATATATGATCGAGCTTTTCAAAAAGCAGCCTGCGAAGTGAGGTTTTATCAGCAATAGGTAACTCAAAACTAACTTGAATAATTTTTTCTAAGTATGTTTCTTCAGATATTTCTTTAGTATCTGCAATTTTTCTCATGACAATTTCTTTATCAAAAACCAGAAGATAGACAAGATTAGTAAAATTTCGCATTGCTTTAAAAATACGAAATAACTGCTTGATATCTTCCGCAGCCAACCGATCGATATCATCAATTGTTACAACTATTCGCCTCTGCTGCTGTACTAGCGTGTCTTCTACTTCTTCTTTTAATTCGCCAGCTTCCTTGTCCCTATCGTCCAATAATGCTGCTAATGCCTTGCCAGTTTGAGCATAAGGTAGAGGAATATCTGAAATAATGGCGGCAAAATCAGCTACTCTCTCCCTCAAACCTTTTGGCACAGATGACTCTTTGCTTAAAACGTTTTTTAATTGGTCAAAAAAGCGCCTTGTAATATTTTCGTGTCCAGAGAATAACCAGGGATTAAAAGGAATGATGATTGGTTTCTCCTCCTCTGGCTTTTGCTGAAGATAGTGAACTACAAAGTTTAATAATGTAGATTTGCCAGAGTTCCAAGAACCGTAAACTGCAATAATGAAACCTTCAGGAAAGCTCATTTTACAAATGCTGTCTGCTAGATGCTTGGCAAAGTTCGCATTTCCTAGCAGGTCTTTTTCAGGATCGACTAAGGAGCTATCTACCGATATATCGTTGATTTCTGTCTGTGCCATAAAAGAGTTTTTGATTCATGTTGCGATCGCCTCTATCGGGGCGTAGCTCATCGTGACACATTCAGTAGCATGAGCAATGATACCTTAGGATAGAAATTTTCAGTGAAATAATTTCCTCAAGACTTATGCAATTGGTTTTAGATTACTTATTTGGCATCACTGAAATTAAAAGGTTAAATAGACAAACAGCGTATATGGTAAATTTTATCTCCACATTATCTAAAAAGAGTACTTAAATAATTTGAATTTAACCCCAATCATAACTATTGGCTAGATAAATCAGCATTCTTTATGTCTATGTGTACTCGTAGAAGCTAACTTTTTATATCTTTCTGTAAAGGTATTAATCCTCAAGAATGATTTTGAAAATATCCTATTATTTTCTCCTCACAAAATAATAATTAACTGCTAAATTTATTACACTAAAGCTTATATAGCAATCCGAATTGAAACGTAAGAAAACACTGAGATTAAAAGTGGGTGTTTTAAAGCCTTTCAGCGATTTTCTCTCTCACGAATGATTTAGGATTGCT
>NZ_JAVRCC020000056.1:0-47222 GCF_034530975.2 Nostoc sp. DedQUE07
AGTCATATTTTTACTTCCTAGCTTTATCGTAAGCGATCATCCGGACATGATATCAGGCAACTGGAAGTAATTGGCGGGCAATTTATAATCTGGGTGGAGAATATTGAGAAAGCGATGTCTACGACGGTCACTGAGCGCAGCCGAAGTGCGGGCTACGCCTACGCAAGCTAAACTTAAAAATAACCTTTACCAAAAGTGCAAAGGTAGCGTTATGACTTCTGTAACCGATCCACCCAATGCTCTGGCTCCTTTCCCCTTCCCCGATCATACCCAGCTTCCTGAGTCCAATGGTACGTTCGTGAAAAATTGGCAAGAACATCCCCAAAGCCTTCTACTAACTGACTCAATTACACCGATTCTCAAGCAATTAAATCCTGAAGGTGAATACTGTATAGGGCAGGACTTAGGCATTTACTGGCGCTTGACCGATCCCCTTGAAAAAGGCGCGGAAGCACCAGATTGGTTTTATGTCCCGAATGTACCGTTTTTGCTCAATGGGCAAACCCGACGTTCTTATGTGATGTGGCGAGAGTTTATTGCCCCATTGATTGTCTTAGAATTTGTCTCTGGGGACGGTAGTGAAGAACGAGATAAAACTCCTTTGAAGGGTAAATTTTGGATTTATGAGCAGGTGATTCGTCCTGCCTTCTACGGCATTTATGAAGCGAGTAAAGCCAGCCTAGAAGTTTATCATCTAATTGAAGGACAGTATCAGATTTTACCAGCAAATGAACGAGGACATTATCCTATAGTTGCTTTGGGTGTTGAATTAGGCTTATGGCAGGGAAAATATCAGAATGTGGAATTACCCTGGTTGCGTTGGTGGGATTTACAAGGGAATTTGTTGTTGAGTGGCGATGAAAGAGCCGAACAAGAATCCCAAAGAGCCGAACAAGAATCCCAAAGAGCCGATCGCCTAGCTGCCCAATTGCGATCGCTTGGCGTTGAACCAGAAATCTAATACCGTACTACAAATTACGAATTACGAATTACGAATTACGAATTAAAAAAGGGCTGGTGTAAAAGAGTCATCTGTGGCTTAATTTGTTTAGACACAAATTTTACTGCTAGCAGGGTAATCACGATGACAAATAGACCTCCTTCCGAACCAGAGTCATCCCCAAAAACTGCCCTTGGCTTTGATGAATTTATAGCCATTTTGGTTGCCTTCACCACTATCGGAGCGATTCTTTTTTGGTCATTGTCCCGCAGAGATTCTAGCTGGAACTTAAACGGACTGCTGTTGCCTTCCTCTACTCCATCTCCTAGCGTTCAACCAAATCAAGTATTGCCCTCTCCTACTGCCAAGGTAGAACCTTATACAGTCCCCAACAACGTTTTGCCCTATTCTTCACCTGAAGCTGTTGTAGAACCCAAGACACCTTCATTCCCAACTAACAGCGCAACTCCTTACCGCGCAATGTTACCATCTATTCTGGTAATCCCAACTCAATCCCCACAACCACAAAGACCTATATCTCCTGCAACAGAACTTGAGTCATCACTCAAATCATCAGCGTTGCCTTTAGTAACTCCGGCAAAACCAAAATCAATCATTCCACCGCCAATTGCATTTAACGATGTGCCTAATGACTTTTGGGGTAGGCGTTTTATAGACGTTCTTTCTGCCCGTGGGATTCTCAAAGGGTTTCCTGATTATTCTTTTAGACCAAATCAGCCTGTAAACCGCGCCGAATTTGCTGCCATACTAGAAAAAGCTTTTGACCAAGAACCATCTAAGACTGCGATCGCATTTCAAGATGTACCAACAAAATTCTGGGCAACTTCAGCAATTGACCAAGCCATCAGTGCGGGTTTTCTCAAAGGCTACCCGAAAAAAACCTTCAAACCACAACAAAATATTTCACGAGTGCAAGTTTTAGTTGCCCTTGTCAGTGGGTTGAATTTGAAAGCACCCACTTCCCCAAATCAGATTATCAGTTTCTATAAAGATGCTAAAGATATTCCACCTTATGCTGCCGGTAAAATCGCTGCCGCTACAACCAATGGCCTGGTAGTTAACTACCCAAATCCCCAAGTCCTCGATCCCAACAAAGTAGCTAGTCGGGCGGAAGTGGCGGCGATGATTCATCAAGCTTTAGTCAAACGGGGCAAACTGGCGGCAATTACATCTCCGAATATAGTGCGTAGGGATAGCCCAACCCAGGCATCGCCCAAAATATCTCCAGAACTTCCACAGACTCCAAAACCAAACCCAAAGGGTAAATTGCCCACCGCAGGTTCGCCTCAATAATAATTACTAATTAGTAATTCGTAATTAAACCAAGGTTTGAGAAAGCGACCTTTAGAGGTCGTAGTGTTAATAAACTTCGTAAGAAACTTCGAGAGAAGTCTGAACGCTGAAAATCGGCGTTCAGACTTCAGTCATTTGGAATTAGGTGTACTTCTAGACAGGAGTATGCTACGCGTAGCGTCTCATAGAGAAGCGATAATTAGATATTAAGCTTCTGGAATTTGTTTGCCGACAACTTGTGATTTAAGAGTGGTGATTTCACTCGTTAACTCTTTCCTGGTTGAGGCTTTGAGTAAATAACGGTAAACAAACCAGGCAGAGTAACCAATACCGATCAGCTCAAAAGTAGGTGCTACCAAAGGGATATCATTCAAAGCATCTAATATTGCCAAGAGTACTTTAACGGCAACAATCGATCCTACAATTAAACCAACTGTTACCAGGGGTTGCTTATATTGATTAAAGAAGCTTCCCAGATAATCTGGTAATGTTGCTAAAAAGGTAGAAATTTGCTCCCCGTATTTTACCCATTCGTCTTGAGGCTGTGCCGGAGGCTGGAGTTTGGTGATGGTTCCCGTTTGGCTGTTGATCTCTGCCACTGTAGTCTCTTTAGATTGGGTTTCGGTAAATTCTTGTTCTGGCATTTTCACTCCTATTAATTTGACAGTTGAGTTTTTCTAATCTGGATAATTACAACCAAAGGGTTGTTGATTAGGTAATGTACTTGGGAATCAGTACAATTTGGTGAAAGGCACAAAAAGTTTTAGTGTCCTATAACCATAGTTGCCCCATACTATCTACTGCATCAACTACAAGATAGACAGTCAGTAGGAGGATAGAACTCACAGAGCAGCAGGATGTATTATAATCAACTTCCTGAGTTCTATTTTTGGAATCAACCGGAATCTTCAGGTTGTGATTATCCCATTCCGTGTCATTTGCTCATAATCGTACTAAATCTAAGTACAGATTATGCAAAAATCACTCTACTTCTCATTTATATAAGCCTAGAAGCCGATTTTATCCGATATTAAAGCTATCTTAAGCCGCGTTCGTCAATTCACGCATTCGTATTGATATTAATACGTAATAAAAATTTTTGCCCGTCCATATAGACTAGACTTTTGACCTGTTTTATGATAGGTGTGCCTGAATATGGGAGCAGGGGAGCAGGGGAGCGGGGAGATGAGGGGACAAGGGGACAAGGGGACAAGGGGACAAGGAGATAAACAAAACTCCTAACTCCTAACTCTTAACTCCTAACTCTTAACTCCTAACTCATTACTCATTACTCAGCACTCCTAATGCCCCTTTGCACCTCTGCTTCTTCCCATCCCCAATTTCCAATAAGTATCAAACCTTTTGTTTTTTTTTCCTGATTGTATTAATTTTATAAGGAAGCAGTAAGGTAGAGTAGTGGCTTAGGCGATCGCAATAACTCATTGCTTGCTATCAACCGCATATTGTGGAAAGTAGTGTAGTCAGGAGAAGACGCTCTCAGGTGGGTCTTTGGTGGAGGAAACTATATCATCGATCCTAAAAAAAGTAAGTTATTTTTATAGTAATTATACTTAGATAAACAGTTGGAAAATTTACTTATATAATTTAAGGTGGTACTAATTATCTAGCAAGCAATGATTTGCTCTTGCGATAAAAGAAGATAATGTAGATGTTAATGACTAATTAAGATATTTTGACAATCTAAACTAATTTGATTATTTTTGCAGGAAGGCAAGGAGGTTTGAGAAATGCTTTCCTCAAAAGCCAACCCCTATATACAGCAGTTCAAAAAGCAAAAAAGTGTCAGCCGAAGAGCCATCGACAGACGAACTCCCAACTATAGAATTTCCTTCACGAGGGAAACTCAAAGCTAGTTCTTGGCGTATCCATCAAAAAATTGGTTATGGGTACTTTGTAGCTATTGGAATTGGCTTTTTTGGCTCACTGACTGGGTTAGTGATTGCTAATTACTACCGAGGAAGGGAAGTTAGACAATTCAATCAAGCTTATGAACAAGGACAACTACTGAGTAATTATAAAGATGCCGTAGTAGGAGCGCAATTACATAGTTATAACCTAGTTGCTGTATTAGAAAATTCACAACAACTGCAAAACAAAAAAGCTGATTTTCTGAAGAATGTTGAAAAAGCCAAGCAACTAGAGTCAAAAATTGGCGGATTTCTCGATACTAAACCTAAAAGACTAGCAGCAACAAGTTCGACTTTACAGACCTTATTGCTGGATTATAAGACTAATTTAAAAGCCTACGTTGACCAAATCGAGGTTGTCTTACAGAAAATTGACTCCCCAAAAGTGCAGCCTCAGAAGATTTCTTCGGCCCGATCGCAGTTATTAACAATAATGCGTGGTGAAACAGCCATGCAGTTAGACCAGCTTTCTCAAAGCTTGACTAACATCCTGCAAACTGCCCAAGAACAAGAGCAAGAAAGGCAAAAAGCCGTTGAGCAGGCGAGAATAGTTGAGCGATTCATCGTGATCGTGAGTATGCTGGTTTCGGTAGCGATCGCAGCTATTGTAGCTTGGCGTACTAGTCGAGCGATCGCTGAACCAGTGATCACTGTAACCCAAGTAGCTGAACAAGTTGCCAGGAAACATAATTTTGATTTGCGAGCGCCTGTTACCACTGAAGATGAAATTGGCCTACTCGCCAAATCTCTAAATCGTCTGATTGAGCGCGTATCTGAGCGAACAAAAGAACTACAACAAGCTAAAGAATTAGCCGAAGCTGCTAGCAAAGCAAAAAGCATATTTTTGGCCAATGTCAGCCACGAATTACGCACACCATTAAATGCTGTCATTGGCTTAAGCCAACTACTAGAAGACGACGCTACGGATCTTGGTTTATCGCCAGACTTTATCACCGACTTAGAAACAATTAACGCTGCTGGTAAGCATCTACTGCACTTGATTAACGAAATCCTCGACTTGTCAAAAATCGAAGCAGGGAAAATGACCCTGTATCCTGAGACATTCGAGATTGCAACGCTAATTCATAACGTTGTTCTCACAGTCAAGCCAGCTATAGAAAAAAATGCCAATGTTTTAGAAGTGGATTTTGATGAGCAACTTGGCACCATGTATGCCGATCAAACCAGGATGCGGCAGGTGTTATTAAACTTACTAAGTAACGCTAGTAAGTTCACTACAAACGGTAAGATAATGCTGACAGTCAAAAGAGAAAAAGATGAAGTCCGGCTGGATGCTCCTTTAGGCAGCATTATTTTCACCGTTACCGACACAGGTATCGGTATGTCTAACCGTCAACAGCAGCAGTTATTTCAACCTTTTACACAAGGTGATACTTCAACTACGAAAAAGTATGGAGGTACGGGATTGGGGTTGGCAATTAGCCGCCACTTTTGCCAGATGATGGGTGGTGAAATTATTGTCAAAAGTCAGCCAGGAATTGGCTCTACTTTCACTATTCGTCTGCCAATGACTGTGCAGGATTGAATGGGGCATTGGGCATTGGGCATTAGGAGTGCTGAGTTAGGAGTTAGGAGTTAAGAGTTAAAAGTTAGGAGTTTTGTTTATCTCCTTGTCCCCTTGTCCCCTCATCTCCCTCATCTCCCCGCTCCCCTGCTCCCCTGCTCCCCTGCCTCTCTCCCCCTCTGCTCCCTCATCCAGTGAATTAAGTAATGATACTCACCCTCCCTGTATCCAAGTCGTAACGTCCTCCGACAATTTTTAATTTGCCTGACTCCACCTGCTCAGTTAAAAGCTTTGAGCGCTTCAATCGTTCAATTTGATATTGCACATTTGCCACCACAGCGTTTTCAACTGCATCACCAGACTGACTTTTGACTTTTTCTACTGCTGGCTTAATTGCCTTCACAAAAGTACTAATATCACCGAGTAACGATTCGTTTTGGACAGCTGCGGTTACTGCGCCACAACGCTCATGGCCCATCACCATCAGCAGTGGAGAATTTAATAAGACAACTGCATATTCAATACTGCCGATCGCTTCATGTGTGGCAATATTGCCGGCAATCCGAACATCAAAAATGTCCCCAATGCCTTGATCGAAAACAATTTCTGCGGGTACTCGTGAATCCGCACAACTAAGAATAGTTGCAAATGGATGTTGAGCTTGAGCAACTTCGTGCAACCGCAGCTCAGATTGATCGGGGTATTGGGGATGATGAGCGACAAAGCGCTGATTTCCGTCAATCAGCTTTTGCAATGCTGCATCGGGACTGAGAGATTCAGGGGAAGTTGAGGGGATTTCGGCAGCTTTAGCCTGTTCTACCCGCCAGAGTAAATCGCTGGCAGTTAGCATCATCCCAAAGGCCCCGGTCATTCCTAACTTCAAAAAGTCACGACGTTCCATGAAATGTTTCATTGAATTTATAACTCTCTTACAGAGACGCGATACATCTGACAGAGCGAATTTCCATCACATCGGAAACGTAACAAGTACCTCCGAATTTATTTAGGAGTGGTCTGATATTTTCGACAACACGCTTGAGTTCTTCTGGCATACAAAACGCGAGAATGTAAACATTATCAAGCATGGTCATGTCTAAATCTTCTGTTGTTCCTCGTAATCCTTTACCAACAACATTTCTAATGACGGCATGGTTATGTACACCTGACTTGTCTAAATTATCTAAAATTTTGGCAAGCTCAAAGGAGTTGGCGATAATTTCTATCTTTTTAACTACGTGCATATTATTACCTCCAGAATAGGTTAATTCCGTAGAGATATAGCGGAATTCCCACAATAATATTGAACGGAAATGTGACTGCTAGAGCGGTAGAAACATATAGGCTGGGATTTGCTTCGGGAACAGTCATCCGCATCGCCGCAGGCACAGCAATGTAAGAAGCGCTGGCACACAATACAGCGAATAGCAGCGAATTTCCCTGAGGCATACCGATGAATTTGGCGATCGCTAACCCAATGGCTGCATTGAGTATTGGAATTAGTATGGCAAATAAAATCAGGAAAACTCCGGTTTTTTGCAAGTCTTTAATTCTTCTGGCAGCCACCAGTCCCATATCCAATAAAAAGAAGGTGAGAATGCCATAAAACAACCCTTGGGTAAAGGGTTCCAATACGTGCCAACCACGTTCTCCTGTCAAGACACCGATAAAGAGGCTACCGACTAGGAGAAAAACTGAACTATTAAGAAATGCTTCTTGCAAAACTTCCGACCAAGCAAATTCTCGCTTTTCATCGGCAGTGAATATACTCACCAAGATCAGACCAACAATGATTGCCGGAGATTCCATCAGGGCAAGAGCTGCTACCATGTAACCATCATAATGAATACCAAGCTCTGTGAGAAAAGCACCGGCAGTGATGAAAGTGACGGCACTGATAGAACCGTAGGTTGCTGCGATCGCCGCAGCATCGTAAGTATCCAGTTTCACCTTTAGGATAAAAAAGGTGTAAATTGGAACAAGGCAAGCCATCATCATTGCTGCCACGAGTGTTAGAATTACTTCCTGATTCAGTCCACTTTTGATTAGTTCTACCCCTCCCTTAAAACCAATTGCAAACAGCAAATACAACGAAAGGAGTTTGGGTACTGGTGGGGGAATTTCCAAATCAGACTTGACAAAAACAGCAGTCATGCCTAAAAAGAAAAACAAGATTGGCGGATTCAAAATGTTGGATACAATTAAGCTAAAATCCATATCCACCCCTCTTTATACTGGTAAAACTTGCAATTAAAGAAATTTTTCATCTTTAAAAATTTAACGGTTCAATGATGATGTATCGTGTATTGTTACCTAATGTCAATTGGGTACTCAAAGAGTGAATAGTCTTATTGGTGACTATACTTTCAGTTAGGTATTACAGCGTTTTTCAAGCAAATAAACCACGGTCTAGGAAACATTGTCATGTCCCCAGAAAAACATATTGGGGCAATTTATTAATTTAATTGCCCCTACTGTTGACAACAGAACAAGTTAGAGCTTGCTCATCATATTTTGATGTTTGATTCCCCGTCGCTGATTTTACGACAGAACGCGCAGGAATAATTGGTCGCTAACTTATCCACGTAGAAAAGTTAACGTATTGTAGGGACAATTCATAAATTGCTACGACACAAACGTTGTCAAAATCCCAGTATTTTTTAATTTACAACAGTTTTGTAAATCCTGCTTGCTCAAAATACCGATCGGATGTAAAAGCTTGAGTAATCCCCTCCTGTATCATCACTGCAAAGCTAACACAGTCAGTTAGCCCCCAATCTTTATAGCCCCGCCCCTTGTGGGCGGAACAAATCTAAAATCGTCTTTTCTTCAATCCCCAAGCCCCGACCGAAGTCAAGCGGGGTTAATCCAAAATTGTAAATCTAAAATCCAAAATCGATTGACCAAGTTTCGTTAGGATGTTGTAATCTGGGCAATAGCGACTTTCTATTGATGTGACCCCAGGCGTAGGCGTAGCCCGCACTTCGGCTGCGCTCAGTGACCGTCGGAGACATCGCTTTTTCACATCTATGACAACAACCATCGACTTTCTCAGTCACCTTAACCCCAGCCAACGTCAAGCTGTCGAACACTACTGCGGCCCATTGCTAGTTGTTGCTGGCGCAGGTTCCGGTAAAACACGAGCGCTGACTTATCGCATTGCAAATCTAATTCTGAAACACCGTGTCGATCCAGAAAATATCCTGGCGGTTACTTTTACGAATAAAGCCGCGCGGGAGATGAAAGAACGGATTCAACGGCTGTTTGCCGAACAACTGGCGATGAAACAACACGGTCAGCGATTGGATTTGTTGACAGAATACCAACAAACACTACTGCGATCGCAAGTTTACAAAAACACAATCAAAGACTTATGGTGTGGCACTTTCCACAGTCTATTTTCTCGCATTCTCCGCTTTGATATTGAAAAATACGTAGACGAAAAAGGACGCAAGTGGAATCGTAATTTTTCTATTTTTGATGAATCAGATGTAATCAGTCTGATCAAAGAAATCGTTAATAAAGAGCTAAATTTAGACGATAAGAAGTTTGACGCCCGCTCTGTCCGCTACGCTATTAGTAACGCTAAAAACCAAGGTTTATCACCCCAAGAATTTGAGCGAGATCAACCCAATTATCGCGGACGGGTAATAGCCCAAGTTTACAATTTATATCAAGATAAGTTAGCACAAAACAACGCTCTTGACTTTGACGATCTGATTCTTGTACCTACGAGATTATTTCAACAAAACGAGCAGGTATTGGGTTATTGGCATCGCAAATTTCGTCATATCCTCGTAGATGAATATCAGGATACTAACCGTACTCAATATCAACTGATTAATTTATTGGTTACTAATGGCGAAACCAGAAAGAGCGAATGGGAATGGGAAAATCGCTCAGTTTTTGTTGTCGGTGATGCAGACCAATCAATTTACAGCTTTCGGATGGCAGATTTCACCATCTTGCTAGGATTTCAGGAAGACTTTGGCGATGGTTTGGTAGATGATGACACCCGAACGATGGTTAAGCTAGAAGAAAACTATCGTTCTTGTGAAAACATTTTACAAGCGGCTAATGAACTGATTGAAAATAACACCCAACGGATTGATAAAGTTCTGAAGGCGACGCGGGGGACGGGTGAGCAGATTACTTGTCACAAAGCCGATGAAGAACTTGCAGAAGCAGCATTTGTAATTAATCAAATTAGCACTTTAAAAAACCAAAATCCAGAGTTAGACTGGGGTAGTTTTGCCATACTTTATCGGACAAATGCCCAATCTCGCCCCTTTGAAGAATTGTTGGTGAAATATCAAATTCCTTACACAGTTGTAGGAGGAATGAGATTTTACGATCGCAAAGAAATTAAAGATGTAGTTGCTTATTTAAGAGCGATCGCTAACCCAGCTGATACAGTCAGTTTATTACGAGTCATCAATACTCCCCGGCGGGGAATTGGCAAAACCACTATTGACGCTTTGGTAAACGCATCTGGGCAACTAGGAACAACTTTGTGGGAAATACTCAGCGATGAAACATCAGTTAATACATTAGCTGGACGGGCGACAAAAGCTGTAAATAACTTTGCCGAAATGATTAGCCGTTGGCAAGGACAAGTCGCCACGCTTCCGGTTACAGAGGTTTTGCAAGGAATATTAGAAGACTCTGGTTACGTTCAAGACTTGATGAATCAAGGCACAGATGAAGCCACAGATCGGGTACAAAACGTTCAGGAACTTTACAACGCTGCGCTGCAATTTCAAGAAGAAAACGAAGAAATTTCCTTGCGAGACTTTCTCAATAGTGCTGCCCTCAGTTCCGATTTAGATAACTTAAAAGAAGGGCAAACAGCCGTTTCTTTAATGACTTTACACGCTTCCAAAGGTTTGGAATTTCCTGTAGTGTTTCTGGTGGGATTAGAACAAGGACTATTTCCTGGCTTTCGTTCGCTAAGTGACCCCGCATCTTTGGAAGAAGAACGCCGCCTGTGTTATGTAGGGATTACTCGCGCCCAAGAAAGGTTATATTTATCACACGCGCGGGAACGTCGTTTATATGGTTCTCGCGAACCTGCTGTGCGATCGCAATTTCTCGACGAATTGCCAGAAGAATTACTAACTACTCAACGCCTGAGTCGCCAAAGTTATACCAAAAGTGCCTCTACTCCGAATGGAAAGCAAGACACGAAGCAGAATTGGCAAGTAGGCGATCGAGTATTACACAAAACTTTTGGTCTTGGTGAAATCACTCATGTTTTCGGAACGGGTAATAAGATGTCTGTAGCAATTAAATTTTCTAGCTTAGGACAAAAAATTGTTGACCCCAGAGTAGCACAGCTGCAACGAGTAGAGTAATACCAAGTTGAAAAAAGAATGCGACAAATAGACCATTTGTAGAGACGCGATTCATGAGCCAGCGCGTTGCGGGGGTTCCCACGGCAGTCGCTCATGGGGGGAACCCCCAAGACCGCGCTGCCTCCCCGTTGTAGCGACTGGCGTCGCGTCTTTACCCAAGGATGTGTTGCAATCATTAATTGAATTGGTATAAGGGGTATATAAACGACCAGATAGACTATATTTTGATGGTGCGTTGCTACAGAACAAGCATTTATAGCTCCAGAACATGCTGGACTAACTAAAACTTGTTTATTTGTAACTCCAGAACGTGCTGGACTAACTAAAACTTGTTCATTAATAAGTCAAATAGAAGTTTTCTTAACTAAAACTTCTATTTGACTTATCATTTCTGAACTTCTTATAATTAATCATTAAGTTGATTAAATCCAACTTTAGTTTTACTTATCTAAGAGCGAGTTATTTGTAACTAAAACACCAACATTTATAAGTTGAGTTTAAGTTGTATTAACTCCAGCTTCTTCTGAACTTATCAAAGGATGAGTTTTTATAACTTATTGTTTTTCATATTTCAATTTCTTCAAAGTGTTCAACAGTGGGAAATGGCTCATAAAAATGATGCAGAAGTTTTTTCCACTCTTGATACTCAGCAGAACTTCTAAATCCAACAGTATGAGATTCTAAAGTTTCCCATCTGACAAGTAATAAGTATTTCCCGTTGACTTCTATACATTTATGCAATTCATGGGATAAATATCCGTCCATTGAGGAAATAATTTTAGAAGCTTTTTTGAAAGTAGTTTCAAAATCAAATTCTAGACCAGGTTTGACATGAACAATAACTGCCTCAAGAATCATAAAATTTCTATGTTAAGTAATATTTCGCCAACGCTATTGCTATCTTGGCTCAATGCCGTTTTTTTGTGACAAAAGCATTTTCCTGTAACTCTTTCATAGCAAAGTTTTTAAGCTTTGCTGTGCGGTGAAATATGTCTTCTCAATATTTTATCGCAATTAAATTTTACCAAAAAATCTAGCCTTAACCTAGTCTTAACTCGTATTTGAACTACATTGTGTTATATACTATTTCAATGTAGTGCAAAGTAGTGCAAAAAGTAGCACAAACTTTAAACTGTAACAATTGAAATCTTATTTCAAGAAACAGATTCTCAAGACAATTGGCTTAGTTAGGTTGATTTTTTTTTAGATTGGCTTAATTTTTAATGAAGAATTTGAGATATACAGGCTTTTGTTTTACTTTAAATACAAAAGATGAAAGTAACCGCTCAATAAATCGGGGCGAACTACCAGTTCAGGAACGAGTTTACGCCATTTGAGCCTTGTCACTGAGCGATTTACCCCGGATTATTAAGCGGTTACGAAACCAGTCTAAGTAGATGTTGCATTTCTTTGAACTACCTATCTAGGGTTTTCCCCGCTGGCAGGGTTACTCATAGATGACACCTCTGCCAGCGAATATCTCTGAATCAAACTTATAACCGAGGGGATTAATATGGCAGACATTATTGGAGACAACAGCAATAACACTCTAATTGGCACGTTTGAGAATGACGCTATCCTTGGTCAGGGCGGTGATGATAACCTCTTTGGTCGGGGGGGCAATGATGACCTCTTGGGTGGGGCTGGCAATGACTCGCTTAATGGCGAGGACGGCAATGACCTTCTCAATGGTGAGGACGGCGAGAACACCCTACTTGGTGGGTCGGGCGATGATGTCCTCCTTGGTGGATCTAGCAATGACCTTCTCGATGGCGAGGATGGGGACGATCAACTCCTTGGCAAAGGCGGTGACGACACCCTGCTTGGTGGGTTCGGTAATGATGCTTTCCTTGCTGGATCTGGCAATGACCTTATTGAAGGCGGGGACGGAAATGACCGACTCGCTGGAGAAGACGGTAAAGACCAACTCTTTGGTGGGGAAGGGGTTGACACGCTCAATGGCGGGGCTGGCGATGACCAGATTGATGGCGAGAATGGCGATGACAACTTGATTGGTCAGGCTGGCGATGACACCCTCCTTGGCGGGGCTGGCCATGACCGACTAGAAGGAGGGGACGGGGATGACAAAATCTTTGGTGGGACTGGCAATGATACTGCTGACTATTCAAATAGCACTGCCGGTGTCACCGTCAACCTGGCGACTGGAACCGCCAATGGAGGGGCTGGGAATGATGTCCTGTTTAATATCGAACAAGTCTTTGGTTCTGGTTTCAAAGACTTTCTAATTGGCGGGCGCGGTAATGATTCCCTCTTTGGTAGAGGTGGCAATGACCTGCTTGATGGTGGAGTTGGCAATGACCTGCTTGATGGCGAAGAAGGCGACGATACTGTCCGTGGTGGGGCTGGCGATGACACCTTGCGTGGTGGGACTGGCAATAACCAAATCTTGGGTGGAATTGGTGTTGATACTGTTGATTATTTCAGTGCCACTTCCGGAGTCACGATTAACCTTGCCACTGGAACCGCTACAGGGCAGGGCAGGAGTGATGTCCTGTTGGAGATTGAAAGAGTCGTTGGTTCTAGGTTCAATGACACCATCCTTGGCGGAGCTGCCAATGACTTCTTCATCAGTGGTGGGGACGGGAATGACTTTGTCAATGGTGAGGCTGGTAATGACCGCCTCTTTGGCGATAACGGCAATGACACCCTCCTTGGCGGGGCTAACGACGACTTTATCAATGGCGGGTACGGCAATGACTCCCTGCTTGGCGGTAGCGGCATTGACATCCTGCTTGGTGGGGCTGGCAATGACTTTCTCAATGGTGAGGACGGGAATGACAACCTCATTAGTAGAGAAGGCAATGATACCCTGCTAGGCGGCAACGGCAATGACGCCTTGCTTGGTGGGGATGGCGATGACCAACTCCAAGGTGGAGGCGGGGATGACCAACTCTTTGGTGGGACTGGCATTAATACTGCTGACTATTCAAATGCCACTGCTGGAGTCACCGTTGACCTTAGCGCTGGAACTGCCAGTGGGGGAGATGGCAATGATGTCCTGTTCAATATCGAGCAAGTCTTTGGTTCTAGTTTTAGCGACTCCCTGATTGGAGCAGGCAGCAGTGATACCCTTTTTGGCAGAGGCGGCAATGACACCTTGCTTGGTGGAGATAGCGATGACTTTCTTGATGGTCAGGAAGGTAATGACCTCGTCTTGGGCGAGGATGGGAATGACAGCCTGTTTGGCGGGGCTGGCAATGACCAAGTCGAAGGAGGAGAAGGCAATGACACCCTCGGTGGCGGCGTCGGCAATGACATTCTCCTTGGGGGGCCTGGAAATGATGTCTTCATAGGCGTTGATACTAATGGTTCTGATTCTCCTGGATTAGGGGAGGTTGATACCCTAACTGGAGGGCCTGGGGAAGATAAGTTCTTACTTGGAGATGCTACTAATGTCTTCTATGACGATAACAACAGTGGAAGTAGTGGTTTAGCAGACTACGCTACCATCAGTGGCTTCAACTCCAACGAAGATGCAATCCAGCTTAAAGGAACAGTGGGAGACTATCGCTTGCAGACTGTGGGAGCCGATACAAGGGTATTTTTGGACAACTCAGGAGAGCTAGATGAACTCATTGGTGTTGTGCAAGCATCGCCTTTGAAGCTTGATAGTGACGACTTCCTGTTCTACGAGAAAGAAGATGCTGGACAAGGGACAAATAACACACTAGCTACTGCTGAGAAGCTAGGTACTTTAACATTAGGTTCAGAAGTTAATACCTCTGCTCAACTGGCAACGCTTCCAGGGAACAAGCCTGATTTCGACTTTTTCACATTTTCTTTAGCCAACCCAGGAACTGTGACTATCAACACGCCGACTTATAACAATAACTATCCAGTTCTCGGCCTATTTAATAGTGCCGGTAACTTACAGAGTTCCAGTAGTTCTCAATCAATCACCGCTTCACTAGGGGCAGGTACTTACTCCATTTCAGTAAGTGATTATGATTACTTCCCTCAAAATGGCGGGACTTTCAGTTCTGGCTATTTTAATGCTGGTTCCTATACGCTAGGAGTCACTGTAGCCTAAAGACAAATCGTACTAAGAAAAGCGGAAACAGTTGCCAATTAAGAAGTTTGCAGTTGTTTCCGTAATTCTTGTCGAGGTTTTGTCATGAAGGGGTAGGCTTTGGGGCGGCGTTTTTGAACTCACTCGTGGTTCCCTGCGTGCAGGACGGTCAGTAACGACTTTGTGAACGATAATTTTGATTGTTCTGCTCATTCATAAACCTGCCTTGAAAATAAGGCAGGGCTGTTTCATTCGATCTCTTGGAGATTTTGTCAAGAGTATGAATCATAAATTTGCATGAGTGGGAAAAACAAAAACTACCACTTCAATCGAGAAATTTAAGTGCTAACACTAATCAAAAGCAGACTTTACATAAGAAACTGCAATAGGCGTAATTTTTTCGACAAGATTATTAATCACTACTCGTTCATATTCAGTCCAAATTCTGGGATGACCAAAAATACATGGTTGTAAAATTCCCCAGAGTTGCCCATCCTGGCAGATATGGGCATGAATAAGGGCACGATGTCCAAAATACTTCTGTTCAAATTCCCGATTTAAAACCTGAGAATCAGCTGTTTCTACATCTTCTACAAAGATTGAAGGTTTAGCACGTAGCGCAGCAGCAAACATCGGATCTTCATCTGTTACAGATGGGGGTTGTGTTGCCCATTCTTCATTATAAACAGTAGGTACATCTGGAGTACGAATCCAACAAAAGGCAACTCTACCAAGGTCATTTTGTGGATTGTGCAGATATAGAAAACATCTATCAGACTGTAAAAAATCGCCTATAACTGGTAACAGTGCAGAAAATATAGCATCTGGTGTTTGAGATGATTCAACAATATTTTTGAGTGCAGAAGGAAGTTCTTGCTGAGTCATATAACTAAGCTGATTTTAATTGAATAATCCCTTTATCAAAAACGCGATTATTAGTAGCGATCGCACTTATTTCTATTCTATCTTTATACACTTCATAAGAAGCAAAACTTAAGTCACTGGTAGAATATCCTGTCCACTCAGAACGCCCTACAGGACGATTACCAGCACCCGCACCACAAATTAAATAAGTTGTCCCATCAATAGCACGAGTGCGTTCATAATTATGCTCGTGACCATTGATGTAAAGTTGAACGCCGTATTTTTTAAATAGGGGAGTAAAAGTTTTAATAAAATCTGGATTATTCCCATACTGACCCGATGAATAAATCGGATGATGACCAAACACTACTTTCCAAGGAGCATTACTAAGACTTAATTCTTTTTCTAACCAACTTAGCTGATTTTTCCAATCAGCATTCCCGTTAGTATCTAAAGCGAAAAATTGTACTTGATTACGTTTAAATGTATAGTAACGTCCCTTCATATTAAAGCCAGCATACTTGACTTGTGGATCGCCATTTTCAGTACGAATATCGTGATTACCTAAACAAGCCTGAAATTTCACACCAAGCTTTAGTAAACCTTGATAGGGACGTTCAAAAACTGCATTAATTTTCTCAATCTCGCCGTTATTGTAAATGTTGTCTCCAGCTAAAACGACTAAATCATAAGGATTTTTCTGATGATACGCATTCATCGCTCTAGCCACAGCATACTGTCCTTTAGCGCCAGTCCCCGTATCTGCAACAGACACAAAACGTAATAACAAGTCTTTTTTGGCTGGGTTAGCGGCTATAGCTGTTGTTGAGTCGCTAATATCAGCACTTTGATGATTTTGATGAGTAAACATCCAGGCTAAAAATCCTGTACCAATGGCGCTGAAGCTACTTAAAAATAAAAATTGACGGCGTTTCAGGTTCATAACTCACCAAATTTAATAAATAGTCAGTTTAGCTGAAGCAATGTGCAATGTAGTGATACATTAAGGCAAAAGAAGGCAGCACCAGTAATAATGTACGTTGTTTGTCTTTGATTCGCTGCTTTTGGTGAAAGTTCCATGTCACAAGACAATCAGTCAAAACCGACGGATAAGCAAGTAACTCAACCTCCCCAAAAACCTTACCAGAGAGTTCAGCCATTTTGGAAGGCTAAAATTATCCAACTTCTCCAAGGGACGATTGGGGTTTTAGAAGTAACTGTGGAAAAACTGGAGACACCACCCCCACCTGGTACTGAGGAAAAACCTGGTTTTTTTCAGCAGCTTCAGTTGCGGTGGGGTGGATTGTTAAGGACAATCCGCTTGTTTTTACCATCAAATTTGTCAACAAAGTTATCAGATACAGCTTTGACAGGAATTGTGACTGGAATTGCTGTAATTCTCATTTGGACAACTACGACTATCTTTACTGGGAAACCTACGGAAATAGCAACTGTTCCCCCAGTTGAAGAGGTTCCGATACCAACACCAACGATAACTACTCCACCGGAATCAGTCGCACCAGAACCACAGCCACCAGAAGAAATTACGCCACCGCCAGAAGCACAAATTACCCCACCAACACCAGAACCAGAACCAATTCCTACGCCAACGCCAATCCCAACACCAACACCGACACCCATCATAGAATTGACACCTGAACAAGCTTTGATTGCGGCTATTGAAAATCAGGTAGCTGAAATTAGCGATCGCGTTGCCTCTGGTCTGATAAAGTCAATTCAAGCCAACTTCCGTACAAGTAACTTGACTGTCAAAATTAGTAACGATTGGTACACTCTCAATGAATCTCAGCAAGACAAACTAGCTGCGGAAATATTACAACGCTCTCAAGAACTTGATTTTACTCATTTAGAAATTATCGATTCCCAAAATACGCTGATAGCTCGTAACCCGGTTGTTGGGACTGAGATAGTAATTTTTAAACGGCAAACAGCAAGTTAAAATAATTCCTAATACTTCTCTACGAGAGGCTGCGCCAACGGCTACGCGGTAGTTGAGCTTAGTCGAAACTCAGTACAAGTTCGTAATTTGTAATTTAGACGTTTAACTTTAAGTATTTATGTTAGACAATATTTCGCTATTGCTGAAAGCTTGTGAAAATTTAAACATCAGCTATGAAATTCTTCATCCTTCGGAAAACTTAGTCAAAATAAAACTGAATAGTAAACAGCATTATTTTTGTAACTATAGCACTCCCTTACTTAATCAAGCAGTAGCACACCTGCTGAAAGACAAAGAATATACTTATCATGTTTTAAATAAAAAAGTTAAACTTCCTCGGACAGTGGGTTTTCTTTCCCCTTTTTGTGACACCAAATATCAAATTTACTTAAAATTTCCAACTATTCAAGATATCGTATTAGAAATAAAAGAAAACTTTGAAACACCAGTAATTGTTAAAAGAAACTCCGGTGCAAGCGGACATAATGTCTTTTTGTGTAAGAATATAGATAAAATTGAAACTGCTTTAAAAGAAATTTTTAATATCAATAATAAGTATGATTATGTCGCTCTTGCTCAAGAATTTATTCATATCAAATCTGAATATAGAGCAGTTTTCTTAAATAAAGAGTTAGTTTTGCTCTATGAAAAAGATATAACTGATGCCAAATTTGTCGGTAATCTCAGTCCTCTACACTGGGATGGTGCGAAAGCCAAGTATATTAACGATCCACAAATACTCTCAGAGATTGCTAATTTTGCTCAACCAGTTTTTGAAGAGTTAGACCTTGATTATGGTGGTTTTGATATCGTATTAGATCGAGATAATCAATATTGGTTAATTGAAATCAACTCTCATCCCAATTTTGGCATCTTTATTAGAGACAATGGAGAGGAGCATGTGTTGAAAATTTTTGAAAAAATGCTCGTTAGCCTAACCTCAAAATAAAAAATTGACATTGCATAATTAAAGTATGAATTTAAGCGTAGGCGTAGCCCTTCTCCTGTCGGAGACGCTGCGCGTAGTAACCTTCTTGTGTGACTGCAAGCAGATAGAGTTTTTAGAAAGTAGAGGTGTATCAAGTGAAGTTAGATCCTAATCAAAATTATACCTTTAGTAAGTATTTTGAAAATGGTTATTATTCAGAAGACTTAGCTGATTATTTCGGGTATAAGTTAGTCTTAGTTAATTTAATGTTACCCCTATATCAAGGAGAGTTAGATAGGTTAGCTGAACTAAGAGATAGAATTATTGAAGTACTGCCTTATGTACCTTTAACTACGGAGTTGGCAAGAAGAGAAGTAATAATATCTAAGGTAGTTTTAGAGTTAATTCATTATACAAATGTTCAGATTAGAATTGAATTTGGCATCAAAGTTTCTAATCTACTTCAGGGAAATTTAGATTATCTAATTAGAACTTATCAAACAAATCAATTATTAGTAGTTGAAGCTAAATATGAAGATTTAACTAGAGGATTCACTCAATTAGTTGCCGAAATGATAGCGTTAGATCAGTGGGAAGAATCTCCTGCAATTACAGAGCAACCTATTTTGATCGGTTCTGTAACTACAGGTAAGATATGGCAGTTTGCTAGATTAGATAGAGCAAACAAACATTTTGAATTAGCAATTAATAGTTATAGAGTTCCAGAAGATTTAGAAGAACTAATGCGAATTCTCTTAGCAGTCTTAAAATCAGAATAGGCGTTCTAGGAAGACATATTCAAAACACTAATATTTTCATAAACGCCAAAATTCACTACTTTGATTAGCTAATATATCGGTTTGCAATTGAGTCCAATACAGACCTAATCCCTAATCCTAACCCTTGTAGCGTTGGAGAGTAAAACTCCAAACTCCAAACTCCAAACTCCAAACTCCAAACTCCTAATTTCTAACTCCCCACTCTCATTGCCTGAGTTGGTATCCATACAGTAAAAATCGAGCCGATACTTACAGTTGATTCTACTTCAATTCGACCTCGATGGAGTTCCACGAGTTGTTTAGTTAAAGCTAGTCCAAGTCCCGTACCTTCGTAGCGGCGGCGATAGGGTGTATCGAGTTGCTGAAATTTCTCAAACAGTAATGGTAATTGTTCTTCGGGAATGCCGATTCCGGTGTCTTCCACTTGAAAAATAGCAGTATTATCTTCCACCCAAAGACGTAAGGTAACGCTGCCACTTTTAGGGGTAAATTTAATCGCGTTAGTTAACAGATTCCAAAGAATTTGTTCTACTCGTTTGGCATCGGCGGTAAAGCGATCGCACCTGGGATCGATTTGCAAATCAAGTATGAGATTAATTTGCTCGCTCGCTGCTTTTTTTTGCAGCGACTTCACAGCATTCTCGGCAACATTCACCAAAGAAAATTCCGAAATATTTAAAGCTGTTTTACCAGCCTCGATTTGCGATAAATCGAGGATGTCATTAATCATTGCTAATAAATGTTCTCCACTGTCGTGGATGGTTTGCAGATAACCCCGTTGTCGTTGGCTCAATTCACCCAAAGGCCAGCGTAATAACGTCGAAGACATCCCAATCACATAAGTTAAAGGCGTGAGCAATTCATGACTGATAGTAGCGAGAAACTCACTTCTAATCCGGCTAGCAGCTTCGGCGGCGAGGAGAGCATCACGCAGGGCCATTGTCCGCTCAATAACTCGTTGTTCGAGATTTTGTTTTTCTTGGGTGAGGGTTTGCATTAACTCAGCTTGGTGAATAGCGATCGCTAATTGTTCTGCGATCGCAACCAGCAAGCTTTTTTCGCTATCATTCCATTGGTATGGGCGATCGCACTGATGAGCAATCAGCAATCCCCACAGTTTGTCCTCAAACATTATCGGTGCAGCTAACTTAGCCCTAACTTGGCATTCCCTTAAAAAATTCAACAAACATTCTTCTAGAGCATAAGTTTTTTCGACATCATCCACAGCCAAGGTAAAACCTTGCTGATACTTCTCCCAACACTGAGAGGTTCGGATAAAACAATTTTTTTCCGTGTAATTCAACACCGATGTAATAGCATCTGTAGCACGAGCTTCATAGACAATATAACCTCCATACTTTTGGCAGTCTCCTAGTAGAGGTTGATTATTTGTTGATATAAAAGGCGAGTATCGATCGTTGTTTTCGTGTATAGAAAAATAGATTTCGGTAGATTCCCTAACCGATAGTTCCATGTCTGTTGTCAGTGCCGTTTCATTGAATGGAATAGTATCAGACTGGTATGGTTGAGTATTTACTTGAGAAGCTGCAAATTTATAAATTACTAATCTGTCTAATTCCAAAAACTCACGCACCTGTGTAATCGCCGTTGCCATAATGACCGGCAAATCTAGGCTTTTGCGGATCTGCGTTGTTACCTGGTTTAACAACTGCTCTTGGGAAATTTGTTTTTTTAAAGCATCTTCCACTGGCTGACAGATATAAACTGCTGGCCCAATTGGGCTTGGAGATGCTATTATTTCTTGGTTTGGCTGAGTTAGGAGATATCCTAATAACAACAGCGTGAATTGACTTTGGAGCGTGGCATCATTGGGTTTAATAATTTGCTGATAGCGTTCGAGATTTTGGTGAGTATAAGAATCGCACTCAAACAAGTCTCTCAACTCGCAGACAAAAGAAGCGATCGCCTCCAAATTAAACGTCAACTGAGCATTGATTTCTGAGTAAATTCCTTGCCCCTCTATTTCCCTGCTTCCTTGCTCAAATGTTCCTACCAAAAGGGCGCTAAACTGCTCAGAAACCACTAATGTAAACCTTTGCCTTTGCCACTCCACAGGTATGTAAATCCGCGCCAACGTAGCTTCTGTCAGTATCAAAACGGCACTTCCCACCGTTTGAGCCATTTGTTCTAACAACTCCCCAAGCTGATTAAATACAACAATAGGCAAGGTTCGAGAAAAGCTCAAATCAGGAGAACTAAGCATTTTCAATCATTTTGGTAAGAGAGGGCACAATCCAGGGAAAAAAGTTTGTTTTGATTATGTACTAACCAATAACTTAAAACGGTAACACAGGATTATGCATCGTATAAGTAGCACATCAGGTGGATGGAATCAGTCAGAAGGTATAACTTTTTTAGAACAAACTCCCGCGCCTTTCGTCTTGATTACGGCTGCTGATACTGACATTCAAACCTTGGCAGCTGCGGTGACAAAATTACCTGCAAGCTTTCCGGCATTAAGAGTCGCCAACCTGTTGCAGTTGCAGCAACAATTAAGCATAGATACTTATGGCGAGCAAGTTTTGGAACTTGCCCAAGTAATTATTTTGCGCCTATTAGGAGGACGTTCTTACTGGGGTTATGGCTTAGAAGTAGTGCAAGAAATTGTGCAACGAAATGGTAGAACCCTCATTGTAATGCCAGGGGATGACGCTTTCGATCCAGATTTAATTTCCCAGTCTACCGTGCCTTTGGGTATTGTTAACCAGGTATGGCAGTATTTTAGCGAAGGTGGCGTGGAAAATTTCGTTAATGCTCTGCAATTTATCTCCGATAGTTGCTTATTAACTGCATATAATCCTGCACCACCTCAACCGATTCCGCGCGTGGGATTGTATGAGTGGGGAGTGGGCATGGGGCATGGGGCATCCCTTCGGCTTCGCTCAGGGCAAGTGGGCATAGGGCAGGGGGGCAGGGGGGCAGGGGAGGCAGAGGAGCAGGGGAGCAGGGGAGAGTTAGAACTCCGTTCATCCACCTTTGAACCGGATGAATCCACCTCAGATACTCGTTCATCCACCTTTGAACCGGATGAATCCACCTTGTCCCCTTGTCCCCTTGTCTCCTTGTCCCCTTGTCTCCAATCCCCAATGCCCAAAGTCGGCATCCTTTTCTACCGCGCTCATTATTTAGCGGGGAATACTAAAGTAATTGATGCTTTATGCGAAGCTTTGGTACAGAAAAATTTACAACCAGTGCCAGTATTTGTTTCTTCATTGCGCGAACCAGATGTGCAAGTTGAATTGAGTGAATTTTTTCAACCCAAAGAAGCCGAATCAATAGCCGTGCTGCTAAATACCACCAGTTTTTCTTTAGCACGCTTGGAAAGCGAAACACCCCAAACCGAACTTTGGCAAAAATTAGATGTGCCTGTGTTGCAGGTAATCCTTAGTGGCGGATCGATTGAGCAGTGGGAGTCACAGTTTCAAGGGCTTTCTCCCCGCGATATTGGGATGAATGTGGCGCTACCAGAAGTAGATGGGCGAATTATTAGTCGTGCTGTGTCTTTTAAAGCATTGCAAACTCGTAATCCCCATTTAGAGACAGATGTGGTAATTTATCAACCAGTGAGCGATCGCATCGAGTTCGTTGCTAACCTAGCAGCAAATTGGGCACGTCTACGTTCCAAACCACCCCAAGAACGTCGAATTGCCCTAATTCTGGCAAACTACCCCAACCGCAATGGCCGCCTCGCCAATGGTGTGGGACTCGACACCCCAGCTAGTTGTGTAGAAATCTTGCAAGCTTTACGTCAAGCTGGGTATGAAGTAGAAAATCCACCTGCTCAAGGAGACGAGTTGATTCAACGGCTGACAGATGGTGTAACCAACGATCCAGAAGGTAGAGAATTGCTTCCGGTACACCAAAGCGTCTCTTGGGAAGAATATCAAGAATATTTTGCTTCATTACCGCCAGCAGTTCAGCAAGGTATTAGTGAAAGGTGGGGAATAGGGCATGGGGCATGGGGCATAGGGCATGAGGGCATGGGGGCAGAGGAGCAGGGGGAGCAGTGGGAGAAGAGGAGAATCATTAATCTCCAATCCCCAATACCCAATCCCCAATACCCAATCCCCAATACCCAATCCCCAATCCCCATTCCCGGAATTCAACTCGGCAACATCTTCGTGGGAATTCAGCCTGCAAGGGGTTATGATAATGACCCCAGTTTGAATTATCATGCGCCGGATTTAGAACCAACCCATGCTTATTTAGCTTTCTATTATTGGGTTAGAGAAACTTTTGGTGCTGATGCTGTAGTTCATGTGGGAAAACACGGAAATCTAGAATGGCTACCGGGTAAAAGTGTGGCTTTATCGAGTAATTGTTATCCAGAAGTAGCTTTCGGCGCACTTCCCCACCTGTACCCGTTTATTGTCAACGATCCTGGTGAAGGTTCCCAAGCCAAACGTCGCGCTCAAGCGGTGATTATAGATCACCTCACGCCGCCAATGACTCGTGCGGAACTCTACGGTTCTTTGCAACAGTTAGAAAATTTAATTGATGAGTATTATGAAGCCGACAGTTTAGATCCTTCGCGTTTGCCAGTAATTCGCGATCGCATCCGCGAACTGGTAGTCAAAGAAAATCTTCATCTAGATTTAGGAATCCAAAATGAAACAGAAATTTTTAATTCGGAATCTCTAGTTTTGAATTCCATCGGTGGCTATCTTTGTGAATTGAAAGAAGCCCAAATCCGCGATGGCTTGCATATTTTTGGGCAATGTCCCCAAGGACGGCAATTAAGGGATTTAATAGTAGCGATCGCTCGCATCCCCAATCGCCATTCTTCAGGTATTACCCGTGCGATCGCTCAAGATTGGGGACTAGACTTCGATCCCCTCACAGCCGATTTGTCAATGCCTAGTGGTGAATACTCAATAGTCAATGGCACAGAATGCCGTACCCTCGGTGATATCGTCGAAGTCCTAGAAGAACACGCCTCCCTCTTAGTAGAACAACTCATAACTCCTAACTCCTCACTCCTAACTCCTAACTCCCCACTTAACACTACCCTTAACTGGATACGCGATCGCCTCCTCCCAGCTTTACAACAAACCCACGAAGAAATCACCCATTTATTACACGGACTCGATGGCGGATATGTCCCCAGCGCTCCATCTGGCGCACCCACGCGCGGCCGCCCAGAAGTTCTACCAACAGGGAAAAACTTTTATTCTGTCGATATTCGCGCCATTCCCACCGAAACAGCTTGGGATATCGGGAGAAAAGCAGCTGAAACCCTCGTAGAATATTACACCCAAGAGCATGGCGAGTATCCCAAAACACTAGGTTTATCAATGTGGGGAACAGCCACCATGAGAACAGGCGGTGATGATATAGCCGAAGCCTTAGCTTTACTCGGAGTCCAACCAGTATGGGATGGTGCAGCGCGGCGAGTAGTAGATTTTGAAATTTTGCCCTTAGCAATTTTGGGGCGTCCCCGTGTAGATGTCACCTTGCGAATTTCGGGATTCTTCCGCGATGCGTTTCCCAACTTAATTGATTTATTCGATCAAGCAGTATCAGCAGTAGCAGACTTAAATGAACCACCAGAACAAAATCCCCTAGCGGATGCAGTTCGCCAAGAAACTGAATTGTGGACAAGCCAAGGATTAACTATACAAGAAGCAGTGGTGCGATCGCGCTATCGCATCTTTGGTTCTCGCCCAGGTGCTTACGGTGCCGGACTCCAAGGTTTAATCGAATCGCAAAACTGGACAGATGACGAAGATTTAGCCCGCGCCTACATTAACTGGAGTTCTTACGCCTATTCTTCGGGAAACTTGGCAGAGGAGCAGGGGAGCAGGGGAGCAGGGGAGCAAGGGAGCAGGGGAGCAGGGGAGCAAGGGAGCAGGGGAGCAGGGGAGCAGGGGAGCAGAGGAGCAGAAATTATTCCTAATCCCCAGTCCCCAATGCCCAATGCCCCATGCCCCATGCCCAATGCCCAATTCCCAGTCCCCAATCCCCAGTCCCCAGTCCCCAATACCGAAGCCTTCAAACAACGCTTGTCTCAAATGCAAATAGTCCTGCACAATCAAGACAACCGCGAACACGATCTACTCGATTCTGATGATTATTACCAATTTCAGGGTGGCTTAACAGCAGCCGTGCGTTCTCTACAGGGAAAAAATCCCCAAACTTATTTTGGAGATAATTCTATACCCGCCCAACCACGCGTTCGTCAACTGAAAGCAGAAATTGCACGAGTGTATCGTTCTCGCGTAGTTAATCCCAAGTGGATTGCAGGAGTTATGCGCCACGGATACAAGGGAGCTTTTGAAATGGCGGCGACGGTAGATTATCTATTCGCCTACGATGCAACCGCAAAATGTGCTGAAGATTACATGTATCAAGGCATAGTAGATGCTTATTTACTCGATCCAGTTGTTGTAGAATTTATTCAGCAAAATAACCCTTACGCACTGCGTGATATTGCTGAAAAATTATTAGAAGCACACAAGCGCAATTTATGGGAGGATGTAAATATAGGAACATTAGAAGCTTTGAGGAACCTAGTACATCAAGCTGAAGCAGTTATCGAAGAAAAATCAATGGTGTAGGAAACAAATATGGAGAATCTTGCGTATTTGCACCTAGCTTTCGCCTACGAAGACAGCACACCCAGTGAATTGGTCTCCCTCAGTTCCTTGTTTAAGGACGCAGCTGCACCAGACTGGAAAAGGCTTTCAGGTAGGGCTTGGAAGTATATGTTGCCCCTTGCTCTGTCTTTATCTATTCTTGGCGCTGTCAGCAGCGTCATGGCACTAGAAAAAGGCGATCGAGGCCCTTCTGTCAGAAATCTACAACAAAAGTTGAGAACAGCAGGTTTTTACCAATCTTCTGTTACCCAAGTATATGACGCATCCACCCAAGAAGCTGTGCGGCGCTTCCAAAAGGCCGCTGGTTTACCAGTTGACGGCATTGTTGGAACAAGCACTCTGCAAAAATTAGAAAGTTGGCAAGCGAAAAAGCCTACAACTAGGGCTACACAAGCTCAAAGAACTACTGCTGTAAGCGCACAAGCGAAAAAGTCCAGCACTACTAGTTCAGCCACCAGCAAACGCCGCAATCCTAACTACCTTGCTAAGGGGGATGAAGGTGAAGATGTCAGAGCTTTACAGGAACGGTTAAGAATCGCAGGCTTTTATTACGGAAACGCCACAGGTATATTTGGCCCAATTACCGAAGAATCTGTCAAGCGGTTCCAAGATTCTTACAAATTAAGCGTTGACGGTGTTGTTGGGCCAGCAACATTAGCTAAATTGCCAGAAACTGGCATTGGTGATGGAGAAGAGGCTCCCAAAAAGGTAGTCAATCGAGACAAACTTCGTGTAGGCGATCGCGGTGAGCCAGTTAGAATTGTTCAAGAACAATTGATCCAAGCAGGATATTTAGAGGGAGAGCCAAATGGCTACTATGGCCCTTACACTGCTGATGCTGTGAAGAGATTTCAGGCGGCTAATTTCTTAGCAGCAAGTGGTGTTGCTGGCCCAACTACGCGAGCTAAGTTATATAGCTCAGTTAATACTACTAGCAAAAGCGAATTTAATACCTTAGAAATTCAAACCCGACTGCGGGAGCGGGGTTTTTATAAAGGCAAGCTCAATGGTGTGATGGCAGATGACACCAAAAAAGCGATTAAACAAGCCCAAGAATTCTACGGGATTAGTCTCAAGGATCTTAAGAGCGGACGCTTTTAACATCCGCTTTGGTGTCTTTAGTATCAGTTCCCAACTGGTTGCTTGCCTCCAGTAACAGCAAATTACGAACTGCTCAGATTCCATTTATTTGGTTAATTTGAGTAGTTTCGTCTTATTATATCCACCCAAGTGCTAAAGCGGCATCAGCGCCCGTTGGCACTTGGGACACACTGCATGGATGGTCATTTGACAATCTAAAAGGTGAAAACCTTCTTTTTGAGCGGTTTTTGACCCAATTTTTAAAATTGAATCATTTTTAAACTCAATAGTTGAGTTGCATCGAACACAAATTAAGTGATGGTGATGGTGGGGATAGGGCTGGTTGATCTCATAATGCTTATGTCCCTCGCCCAATTCTAATTCCCGTAAAATTCCCATCCTTGCCATCAACTTCAAAGTCCGATAAATAGTTGACAGACTGATCCCTTCACCATCAGTTTCGAGCCGATGATAAAGATCCTCCGCACTCAGATGTTCGCCTTGCGGAAGTTCTTGAAAAATGTGTAAAATTGTTTCGCGCTGGGGAGTTAAACGCCAGCCTCGTTCGTTCAGTTCTGCCTTGAGTGAAGTAGTTGTGTAGACAGTCATACTAATAGTTCTCAACAAAGCTTGTTAGTTGAGAATATAACAAATCTTGGGAGCAATTTGCAACAATCATTGCCTATTGAGAATTCTTACTAAATATTTAAGAACAATTCATTAAATCTTGAGCCAAATTCAAGTAATCAGCTGTAGTGCATTTAATTTGCATACAGCTAATAGTTAGGATACTTGTAACGATTGCATCCCTTAACTTTGAATTTCGCATAAGTTAAATTTGAATTCTTAGTTGCTCCCCACCTTCAAAATATCTGAGCAAAGATTGGGGACAACTTTTATACAGTTTAATGCTAATTATTTGCTGTAAGCCAATAAAAGGCTTTTGACCTGGGAATAAAATCACCCTTTTGTCCCTAGTCATTTGTCAAGTGTAATTTTCTAATGACAAATGACTAATGACAAATGACTAACTCAGAGACTCCAAATAGTCGCGGATGAGGTTGCGGCGCTTGGGTTGACGTAGCTTTTGCAAAGCCTTAGATTCAATTTGGCGGACTCGTTCGCGCGATAAGTCAAGAGCGCGGCCAATTTCTGCTAAAGAATAAGGATGACCATCTGCCAAACCAAACCGCATCAGAATTACATCGCGCTCCCGGCTAGTCAAATCTGATAGAAGATGATGCAAATCTCTTTGTAAAGATTCTCGCATTAACATCTCTTCTGGAGTTACACTGTCAGTTTCGAGTAATTCACCTAACTCAGTATCTTTATCTTTTCCTACTTTGGTTTCCAAAGAAACGGAGCGAGGAACCCGCAACAAAACTTCTCGGACTTGGGTCGGTGTCATCTCTAACTCAGTTGCTAAATCTTCTAGAGTTGGGGTGCGACCTTTTTCTTGAGCTATTTTGCGTTGGGCTTTTTTGATTTTGTTTAACTTTTCGGTAATATGGACAGGGAGGCGGATCGTGCGACTAGAAGTAGCGATCGCCCGTGTAATACCCTGACGAATCCACCAGTAAGCATAGGTACTGAAGCGATAACCCTTAGTTGGGTCAAATTTTTCTACAGCCCGCTCCAAACCTAATGTACCTTCTTGGACTAAATCTAACAATTCCAAACCACGATTTTGATACTTCTTAGCAACAGACACAACTAAGCGAAGATTCGCTTTAATCATGTGTTCTTTTGCTTGGAGTCCTTGGGATTGGACTTGCTCCAACTCTTCTACAGTCAACTTAGCGATTTCAGCCCAGCGACGTTTCCCATTTGCCAAAATCGGTCTGAGATCGGATAAAATTATGTCAGCAGTGGCAGCCCATCTTTCCAAAGACGGGCGATGTCCTAGTTCCGAGGTTAGACGTTCTTGAACTTCAACTAACCTTAGATAGGGTGTAATCACTTCATCCCCTTGCTTTGCGGCGTTAGCAAGTACTATCCGCATCCGCAAGTAGCGTTGGACTTTTTGAGCTTCTGAAACCTCTTCATCGCGCCCCAACAAGCGAACCCGACCAATTTCTTGAAGATATAGACGTACTAGGTCTGTACTCCGACGGTTGGTGCTAGCAGCAAAGTTAGCATTGTCTACAGTTGCCAGTTCTAGCTCCTGTAGGTCATCTACCGATAACTCACTGTCATCAACCGTGAGATCCGAGTCCAAAGCCTGGCTAGACTTTTTGGTGTTGTAGGGGGCGTCTGCATAAAAAGATGTTGCTGGCATAAAGATCGTCTCAATGGCTCCAGGTAACAATAGATTTCGGTCAGCTTAGATTACGGTCAGCTATTCAACTGTTGCTATTGTTCCCGCGATTAACGATGAACTAACATGGTTGAACGTTCCCTTACAATTTTTTTTAGAAATTAACTGTAAGGGTTTTATTGGATACAGAATTACTGAACTTAATCGGCTGCTAAACTTTTGATTAAACCAATAGCTATTTAAATCCACAGCTAGGTTTGCAATATTTGAACTACTTAGTTAATATTTCAACCTTGATGGTTTTTTGATAGTAACTTTTGTAACACAGTATAAACATCCTTCAGTGAATGTCATCTTTATAATTGGCATAGTCACATTTACATGGGTGCAAAAGTAATATCCTGACGATTTAGCAATTTTTTCTCAGGATTATTCAGGTATAAGTAGAACTAATAGATATCGGGAAAGTGATTAGCATTAACGGCAAAAATTCTCTCGACACGGAGATAGAAGATGCGGATAAATTATCAAACACCCTCTCCGTGTTCCTGCGCCGTCTTGTATGTCAGTCTGAAAGTGCCAATTTCAACTTTATAGACTACTAACTAGTAGTCCATCAAGCTAAGGAAAGCTTGTTATGTAGTAAGCACTTCAGTGCTTAATATAAGGACTAAAGTCCTTACTACTAACTTATTTAGCTATAAGTTGATTTGACAGACCACTAACTAGTAGTTGTACTCTGGCTTGATATCTCGCAACATCAGTTCATCAAGTGCTTGTCGGGGTGTGATTTCGCCTTGAAGTAATCGATAAACTTGCTCGGTAATTGGGACTGCGATGTTTTGTTGGTTGGCTCGTTGCATCAAAACTCGGCAAGTGTTTACTCCTTCAGCAGTTCCTTGTAAATTGGCGAGAGTTTCTGTAAGTGACTTACCGCCAGCTAGCTGATAGCCGACTTGGTAATTGCGACTTAAGGGACTATTGCACGTTGCTAACAAATCTCCTAGACCCGATAAACCATAAAATGTTTCCGTCTTAGCGCCCCAGTTGTTGCCGATGCGAACCATTTCTGTAAGTCCACGGGTAACTAAAGCAGCTTTGGCATTGGTTCCCAGTTGTAAACCATCGCATACACCAGCTGCGATCGCAATCACATTTTTCAGTGTTCCCCCCAGTTCCACGCCCAAGGGATCGGGATTCGTATATACCCGGAAACAATGAGAAGAAAATACTAACTGCACTACTTCCGCAGCCGTGGGGATGTTACTGGCTACCACCGTGGCTGCTGGTAATTCCATTTGAATTTCTTTTGATAAATTAGGCCCAGATAAAACAACCACTGGATGGTTAGGGAATATTGTTTGCCAAATTTGTGAAGGTGTACAGGTGGTTTGGGGATCTAAGCCTTTCGTCGCCGTCACAAAAATTGTCTCTGGAGAAAGGGGGAAAGACTCAACTTCAGAAGCAACATCTCTCACACCAATCATTGAGATAGCGGACAGGATTATTTGAGCATCTTTTAAAACTGCTTGAAGAGTTTGGGAACCTTGACGCGACCACACGCGCACCTGATAACCATTTGCAGCAGCGAGATTTGCTAGAGATGCACCCCAAGCACCCGCACCCAGAATTGCAACGGAAAGTTTTGTGTTGGAGTACATCTGCTCACTCATAACTCCTAATTCCTAACTCCTAACTTTTGAGCGTGGGTAGCGTTCCATCAATTCCCTGACTTGTTCTGCATGATAGGAGCTTCTTGTCAATGGTGAAGAAACAACTTGTAAAAATCCGATTTCTTCGCCGAATGCCTTCCAATCAGCAAATTGTTCTGGATTGACAAATTCGTTTACCTGCAAGTGTTTTTGACTGGGTTGGAGATATTGCCCAATGGTCAAAATGTCGCAATCGACAGTTCGCAAGTCTTGCATAACTTGGCGAATTTCTGTGTCAGTTTCACCGAGTCCAACCATGATCCCGGATTTAGTGTATGTGCTAGGAGAAAGTTGGCGAGTGCGTTGCAATAATTCTAATGTGCGATCGTAGTTTCCTTGGGGACGCACCCGGCGATATAGGCGTGGAACAGTTTCGGTATTGTGGTTTAATACCTCTGGCGCAGCCTCTAGAATTAACTCTAGAGCATTCCAATTACCGCATAAATCAGGAATTAGCACCTCAATTGTGGTGTTGGGTGAAACAGAGTTAACTGCATCAATACACGCTATAAACTGAGATGCACCACCATCAAGCAAGTCATCTCTGTTTACAGAAGTGATGACTACATGATTAAGGTTCAGGCGGCGAACAGCTTGGGCCAGTCGTGTAGGTTCTGTGGGATCTAGTGGTTTGGGTTTTTTCTCAAAATCAATATCGCAGTAGGGACAAGCGCGTGTACAAGCGGGCCCCATAATCAAAAACGTGGCAGTCCCAGCGTTGAAGCATTCACCAATATTCGGACAGGACGCTTCCTCGCAAACTGTATTGAGGGCTAAATCCCGCAAAATTTCTTTAACGTTACCGATGCGCTCACGTCCAGGTGCTTTCACCCGCAACCAGTCTGGTTTTACAGTCACAATCCGCTTTTACCACTAGAGTTATACAAACTTAATCCTAGCAAGCAAAGTCTTTGATGAAGCGATCGTATATAGATGTAATTCTGCTATTTGGCACAGATTATGATATTCTTGATTTACAATGCCATTTTTATGGCGGGATGTGGCGCAGCTTGGTAGCGCACTTCGTTCGGGACGAAGGGGCCGCTGGTTCGAATCCAGTCATCCCGATTATTCTGGAGCGACAAATTATTTGTCAAATGCTCTCCTATGAACTTAAATATAGCTGACTTTCTTTGAGTTTAAGCAGTACCGCCCGAAGTCTATGTACTTAAAGGTTTCAATCCCTAATAGGAATTTTTGATTGCGATAATTACCTAATGGTAAAAAATCAATATGCGCTCTCCTACGTTTCAATCCCTAATAGGGATTTTAGTTGATTGCGATTAGCCCAAGGTGAAGCCGCCGCCGCGTTGAGTTTGGTTTCAATCCCTAATAGGGATTTTAGTTGATTGCGATACTATCCTGATGAAATACCAGTATTAGCTTCGGTTTCAATCCCTAATAGGGATTTTAGTTGATTGCGATAATTTGGATTATCAAGCAGTTACCAACAAATATTTCCTGTTTCAATCCCTAATAGGGATTTTAGTTGATTGCGATAACCTCCATGTATCCATCGAAGGACGGTAGAAGAATTGTTTCAATCCCTAATAGGGATTTTAGTTGATTGCGATTCCTAACTCCCAATCTCGTGTTCGTAAGTTCTTGTTTCAATCCCTAATAGGGATTTTAGTTGATTGCGATGCTCAGAGCAAGCAGGCGACCGGGTGAAGTATTGTTTCAATCCCTAATAGGGATTTTAGTTGATTGCGATACGATGTGATAACATCTTCTTTTACCATCAGCCCAGTTTCAATCCCTAATAGGGATTTTAGTTGATTGCGATAAGACTGACAGTAAATGGCAATACTTGGGCGAGGTTTCAATCCCTAATAGGGATTTTAGTTGATTGCGATTTTATTATTTTTCTAGTTCGAGAGAAGCTTTACGTTTCAATCCCTAATAGGGATTTTAGTTGATTGCGATTCCGTAAGGCTGATAGACTTAAGCCTTACTACTTTCGTTTCAATCCCTAATAGGGATTTTAGTTGATTGCGATCTTTTCCCAGGTTAATAAAGTCTGTATGAGTTTTTGCTGTTTCAATCCCTAATAGGGATTTTAGTTGATTGCGATCTGATTTTACACAAAATCCCCATGAGTTGATCCGCATGTTTCAATCCCTAATAGGGATTTTAGTTGATTGCGATTGACCTTATTCTCCCAGCTAGTTGTTTTAAAGGCGTTTCAATCCCTAATAGGGATTTTAGTTGATTGCGATCAGAATTTTTGGCAAAAGCTAAGAATATAATGTTTCAATCCCTAATAGGGATTTTAGTTGATTGCGATCAAATAAATGGCGTGTGACAATTCGATACCAGGTTTCAATCCCTAATAGGGATTTTAGTTGATTGCGATCTTGATAAGCTTGCTCAATGGTTTGGGATTGCTTGTTTCAATCCCTAATAGGGATTTTAGTTGATTGCGATCAGTAGCCAAATTGTCATATTTTTGCCAAGGTTCGTTTCAATCCCTAATAGGGATTTTAGTTGATTGCGATTAGTTTACTTTCTCTTTTTATCCATCTAGGATAAAGGTTTCAATCCCTAATAGGGATTTTAGTTGATTGCGATCGCAGGCGTCTGAAAGCCCTGTGATATTTGGTTTTCAAGGTTCAACAGCGCGAATGCGAAAATCATAACATAAGGATTGGGAATTGTGCTAACTGTAAATAGCTGAAAGTCAGTTTATACGAAGTGCGCGGATGGTTTCAAGATGCTAAAGCTCTCAAACTCTTGCAGATAAAGCAATCTAGCCATTTTTGTACTAACCCCTTCACCAACACCTACCCATTCGCGCACTTAGCAAAAAAACTAGTCTAAATTACTTAAAAGTTTTCCTTAACAGCTAACATCTGTAAAATCTTTTCTACACGATCCAACTCTCCAACGATTCGCCGAATTGGATGAGGCCAAACCTTGACAAGGGTAGGAGTTGCAGAAACCTGATTTAGTTCTGCTTGTTCTGGATGGCTTAAAACATCAATCACCTTCAAAGTATAAGGGTGTTTGAGCGATCGCTCTAACAATTCGTGTAAATTTTGCAGAATGCGTTCAGTAGAACTGCTATGTCCGGCAACAAATAAGCGGAGAACATAGCCTTGGGTAATGGCTTCTTTTTTTTGTACTATTACTGGTTGGTGATATTTTGGCACAGGTTCAGAAAGGTCTAGACGGACAATTAAATCGTGATCCTCCCAAAGCTGGCCAAATGACGAACGATAGGTTGTTAACACCATGCGATCGCACAATCCCTCTTGCCAAGGAGCTGCTTGCCATACTAATTCCCCTGTGCCAAAAACAGCATTAAGCAAAGCTTGATGTCTAATTACAGCTGGATAAGCTTCAGCAAAAGTTCGCACTTGTTGAGTGCGCGGATCTAACCAATTGTCAATAGTTGCAGTATAACAAGGCACTAAAAAGTGTGGTGGCTCTGGTAAATCTAGAATTTCTTGCAAAGCCGAGCACAAATGCAAATGCCATCGACCTTGCTTGCTAGGGTCGATGCAGTAAATTAAATCTCCTCCAGGTGTAAATAGGGCAATGCCTTTAAACAACTGGGGTGTAGATAGTTTATTTGTCGTCAAGTTATTCACAGAGGTTAGGAAGCTAAAAGTAAAAAATTCTCTCTTTACCTTTTACCTTAGCTATAACCGCAACCAGGATAACAAAGATATTTGGGAGTGGAAAGTGGGGATGAGGGAGATGAGGGAGAATATTGAACAAGTCTCTTCTCCATGCCCAATGCCCCATGCCCCATGCCCAATTCCCAATCCTAAACTCGACCTCGGAGAAACTGCGCCATTTCGTTAGGAGTTGGTGACATTTCCAAAGCAGTTTCTTCAGTAATGCGACCATCTTGATAGAGATTCAGCAATGACTGATTCATCGTGATCATGCCGTCAAAGCCGGCTTGTTTCATCAGCTCGCCAATTTCATCATACTTACCGTCTTTGATCCATTCTTTAATTGCCTCAGTATTGATCAGCACGTCGTGGAAAGCAGCCCGCTTACCGTCAGTTGTGCGACACAAACCTTGAGCAATTACTGCCACTAAAGACTCAGAAATCGCCACCCGCATTGCATCTTGCTCATCACCAGAATAGAGGTTGAGAATCCGTTCAATGGTTTTGACCGCGCTATTGGTGTGCAAAGTTCCCATGACTAAGTGACCAGTCTGAGCGGCTTTTAGGGCGGTGTTAACGGTTTCCTTGTCCCGCATTTCCCCTACCAGAATCAAATCTGGGTCTTCCCGCAAAGCTGCTTTCAAAGCGTTGTCAAATTTCCGGGTATGCATTCCCACTTCCCGCTGTTTGACTAAGGACTTGCGGCTTTGATGGACAAATTCTATCGGGTCTTCAATGGTGATGATATGCTTGGCCATCTCCTTATTGATGTAGTCAATCATCGCTGCCATTGTGGTGGACTTACCAGAACCAGTGGGCCCTGTTACCAAAATTAAACCTTTATGGTGATGGCAAATATCCCGAAAAATCGGAGGTAATCTCAACTGTTCCATAGTTAAGATTTTTAGCGGAATCAACCGCAACACCATTGCAGGCCCTTTGAGGGAGCCAAAAACATTAATCCGCACGCGAGCAAATTCGTATTGAGTTGCTCCGTCAAATTCTAAGGATTCTTCAAAGCGCTGAATTTCTCCCTCAGTCATCACCTCCCGCAACCAACTCATAAAAGTTTCTTTATCTGTTTCTGGATAATCTCCTGATTGAATTTCTCCTCGGCTGCGGAAGCGGGGTGGTTCACCCACACCCAAGTGCAAGTCAGAATATCCCTGATCGTAAGCTTCTCTGATTAACTTTTCTAAAGTTAGTTCTGGACTGCTGTTTTGAGGGCGAACTGAACTAGGTATTGGCGGTGGACTAGCCGGACGATGACCTGCAACAGGCGCATTAGTGCCCCTATCCATTGACATATCGAGTGTTTGTGTCATCTGTCGCTGCGTACTAAAGGTTGGGGCTGGCGGTGGAGGCGGCGGCATTGGTGGTAAATTACGTCCGGCAGCAGAGTTAGAATTTAATGGAGACTGTGATTCTGTCATATATCTTCACATTTGGCAGTTAAAAAGTTGAATTCACGAAAAGTAAAGTCACTTGCTTTGATGACTTTTGGAGAATGCTTGTCTGCAAGCCTTAGCGGTGATAGAAGGCGATTGAAACTCTAGAACCACGGTCAATCTATTTCATCCACCTCAATTGGTATCTTTTATTTCCTAAGATTTCAATACTCAGAATATTTAGATAGATTATTTAACCTATCTAAACTGGTTTAACACACGCAAGTACTTAAAAGACCTCAGAAAATACACATAGGTTAGAAAGTAAGATTTAATACTTTTATTTTTAAAGTAAATATTCTCATGACTTAGATGAGAAATTTATCCCAGGCATGGGCACGAATTGCTAGCAATTAACAGTACAAATACTAGCAGTTCATTTATTCAGCCCGTCTAGGAATTATGAGAAAGACTACTAGTTTTTATAAGAAATGTTAAGTTGAATCGGAGCGATCGCTTGGGGATCGAGGTTTAAAGCTCATACCTTTTAGGTTCTATACCTGAAGGTAGATGCAGTAAACAAGTTTTTCTCATAGATATAAAATTGACTTTATATCCATAATTACAAAAAATTAACTGTAAACTTTAGTAAATAAATGCTCATTTTCCCAATTAGTTTTTATATACTGAATTTCACTGAGACAATTCAGTTTACTCGCAAAAAAGTGAGATATTACTGAAATTAAAATCTGTTGTGTATTTTGGGAGGAAAAGTCATGGTTTCTGCTCAAAGCTCTAATCAAGGAAAGACCTACTCCTTGTTGATGATTAAAAGCTTTTTAATATGGACTTTTACATTAGCAGTATGTTTGTTGGTTGTGGGTTTTCCACTAGTTGTCTTAATGGCTACGGTCGGATGTCTGTTGTCGATTATCTTGCAATCTGTAATGCCTGTTAGTGCGGTTTTGCTTGTAGCAGGTGCTCTAATAATGTTTAATGTCATGGCAGTTGTATTGGCTGCGGGTGTCCTAACTGTTAAGGGAGTTCATCCTAGTGAAATTAAATGGTTAAGCTGGCTGCATGGAGAGGCAGACCAAATGCAGGCTACTGTTTACGCTGCTTGCCCTCTAACTTGTGAAATTAAATAGTTATTACAGGTTAATTAGACAAACAGTGCGTCTGCCCGGTTAAGCCGGGTTTTTTCATGGTTTTTATAACTTTAAATTTTAAATAGTTATTACAGCTTAATTAAACAAATAATGCATTTGTCAAGTTAAGCCGATTTTTTTATATCTTGTGTGATTTATCCATTAATATTTATGGTTTATGTGAGGATTGACCGCCGACTATTGACCATAGAGCATTGACTATAGACCATTGACTATAGATGGTAAATTACAGATAACTAATGACTAATCAAAAACGCGTTTGCATTATCTTAGGTACTCGCCCGGAAGCAATTAAACTCGCTCCAGTGATTCAGGTTTTCCAGAAGTCTTCAGAATTTCAGTTGCAAGTAATTTTAACTGGACAACATCGGGAGATGGTTGAGCAGGTTATGCAACTGTTTAATATCAAGTCGGATTATAACTTGGAAATTATGCAGGTTCAGCAATCTCTAAATGATATTACCTGCCGTAGTTTACAAGGGTTAGAAGCATTATTTAAGGCGGAAAAACCAGATTTAGTAATCGTGCAAGGAGATACTACCACTGCTTTTGCCGCAGCTTTGGCAGCTTTTTATCAAAAAATTCCTATTGGTCATGTAGAAGCAGGGTTAAGAACTGATGATATCTTCAATCCTTACCCAGAAGAAGCTAATCGCCGATTGATTTCTCAAATTACTCAGTTGCACTTTGCGCCGACTCCTTGGGCTGTGGAAAATTTGCACCGTTCTGGTGTTTTGGGTGAAATTCACATGACAGGTAACACGGTAATTGATGCATTGTTAAATGTCGCTGCAACTCAAGTAGTTTGCGATGTCCCAGGCTTAAACTGGGAATCACATCGGGTTTTATTAGCAACAGTTCATCGTCGAGAGAATTGGGGAGAACCTCTGTTAGCGATCGCTCAGGGCTTTTTACAAATTTTAGACAAGTTTCCTGATACAGCTTTGCTCTTACCATTACACCGAAATCCGACAGTGCGAGTCCCGTTGCAGGAACTTTTAGGGAATCATCCCCGAATTTTCTTGACAGATCCTCTAGATTATGGGGAATTGGTGGGAGCAATTGGGCGATCGCATCTTTTACTCACTGACTCTGGAGGCTTGCAAGAAGAAGCTCCCAGCTTGGGAAAACCAGTACTAGTTTTGAGAGACACTACCGAAAGACCAGAGGCTGTGGTAGCCGGTACAGCCAAACTTGTTGGCACTACGACTGAGAACATTGTTGCAGCTGCTGCTGAATTACTCAGTGACTCAGATGCTTATGAAGCGATGGCAAACGCAATCAATCCCTTTGGGGATGGTCATGCAGCAGAGCGCATTTTGCAGATTGTCCAAAATTACATTCATGGGTAAGCAAGTTCGTAGTAAGGACTTTAGTCCTTATTTTCTAAGCACTAAAGTGCTTACTACAAACCCTGAAAACTAAAACTAGTTTGACAATATTTACCGAACCACGAGATATTCCAAGGGTAGCTTCTGGTTAAATACCCAGAGCCGATCGAGTTTCGGGGCCTACAACACCATCTACAAGTAGACCTTTGCTTTGCTGAAAGCTTCGGACTCGGCTAACAGTTTCTTGACCGTAAATTCCATCAATTCTAAGATTACCTAAAGCTGTTTGCACGTCTTTGACGAGCTGACCTTTTGAACCAGGGGTAAGAATCACCGAACCGCCAACACCGCCAGGTCTAGTCACAGGAGGATTGTTAGGTCTATTACCAATCCATCGCGCAAAAACGTATCTACCTGTAGAAAGTCTGGCAAAACCATTTTCATATCGTTCAATTGCTGGAAGTGTTGCACCATTTGGTACACAGTCCACATACGAGTAGTTGCTGCTTGGGCCGGTACGGACACGTAAACAACTGCCGTTAGTCTTTACATAGGCAGCTGAACTTACTTGAATTTGAGTTACAACAGCAAATAATACACCGACACCAGCAAAAGTTAACCAAGCCGAAGATTTAAGCAGTTTTTTCCAATTGAATTGAGGTTGAGGAAGATGATACTTAGTGTTTCCAGATGCCTCTTCTTGAGCAATAAACATCTGAGAATAAGCAAGATATTCCATAATGCACTCCTTAATATGAAAAAATGAGTACTTCCAGAGAATTACTTGGTCGTTCTCTGTATTTATTCTTAGTATATTTTATATCACTGTATTTTAAAAAGTTTTTTATTGATAGCGAAATTAATAAAAAATAAAATAGGACTCATATTTTATTTTTGAAAAAAACTCAGTACAGCTTTATTCCTTCTTCCCAGTCCCCATTACCCCTTATCCCCAGAGGGGGCCCCACCATCCCCAGTCCCTAGTCCCTACGATTAATTCAGAAATCAAATCAGATTGCTAAATTAGTCAAAATATTCCTGAAAAAATGCGATGTCTACAACGGGTTAGCTCGTGTAGACATCGCATTTTGAAAATAAATAAAATTTAGTTTAGTTAAAGCTTTTTTATTTAATGATTTATCTCTAGTTACATCTAAACATGACAAACGTATTGTTCGATTCCAACTAAACTAGCAACAATAGAAGTTAACTCGTCTAAATCTATTGGCTTGCATTGGTATATATCATAACCTGCTAATAATGCACGTTTATGGTCAGCCTCGAAAGTAGATGCTGTTAAAGCAATCGCTGGAATCTTTCTACCTCGCTTTGCTTCTAAATTTCTGACTTTCAAGAGCAGTGAGTAGCCATCTTCGTCGGGTAAGCAAATGTCACTAATTAGGATGTCTGCTTTAAAAGATGACATTATTTTTAGAGCCTCGTCTGCTGAAGCCGCTGCAATTACCTCTGCTCCCTCTAATTCAAACAGAAAAGTAAGTAATATTCTCGTATCAGCGTCATCATCAACAATCAGCAATCGCAGACCTTGAAAAGACATCGATTGATTAGACATTATTTTCACGGCTCCGTAGCATAAAGACTAGAAGTAGCGATCGCATCAAAACGCGCTATTTGATTGCATACTTTACTAAATCTTAAAGGAAGCAATTAGCAAATGTCTGTCCGGTTTCAGACATAGTAACTTAATATTCTTCATTGGCGATGTCTACGACGGTCACTGAGCGCAGCCGAAGTGCGGGCTACGCCTACGCGCCTTGACTTATTCTATTCCCCAGCAACCGAGTAAATTCCTTTTGGATGACTCGATAACACTCACAGGAAGTTGCTTCCAAATCCTCTCGGTTCAGAATTTTAATATGACCACGTTGGTAGCTAATCATTCCGGCTCGGCTGAGGGTGCTAGCCGCTACTGTCACACCGGAGCGCCTTACACCCAACATCTGGGCGATAAATTCTTGCGTGAGCGGAAATTCTTCTGATGCCAAACGGTCAGAGACTGTGAGCAGCCAACGAGCCAGCCGTTCCTCCAATGAATGAAGACGGTTGCAGGCACATGATTGTGTAAGTTCGGTATATATAGCTCGTACATAGCGCAGCAGCAGCTTTTGAATAGCTCCACCCCGATTGAATTCGGTTCTCAGAACATCTGCATCTATCTGCATTCCAGCACCCGCAACTTGGACAAACGCTTTTGTGGTTGTTGTGTTGCTTCCTAAAATTATTGGGATACCCACCATGCCTTCATTACTCACTATCCCAACTTCCACCGTCGAACCATCTTCCATAATAGTGACTATAGAAACCACTGCGTTTTGGGGAAAATAGACGTGTGTGATGGGTTCTCCCGGTTCGTAAAGAACTTGCCGAGTGGGAAGCGAAACTAACTTTAGGTGCGGAATAAGACGCTCGTAATCACTGGTTGGCAAAGCCGCGAGTAACTTATTTACTTGCAGCTTAATAATGTTGTCGTTCACTGAACATTAAAAGAGAAATTTACTCATAATGATTTTAAATCAAGTTACTTTTGCGAGTCGGTTCGGTTTCGCACACCTAACTCAAAAAAATTTTTTGGCTCGGTTACTGGGCTTCATGCCCAGTAACCGAGCAAATTCCTTTTGTATAACTTGACGACACTCACAGGAAGTTGCTTCCAAATGCTCTCGGTTCAGGATGCTAATATGACCGCGTTGGTAGCTAATCATTCCGGCTCGGCTCAGGGTGCTAGCCGCTACTGTCACGCCGGAACGACGTACACCTAGCATCTGGGAGATAAATTCTTGCGTGAGGGGAAAATCTTCTGATTCCAGACGGTCAGAAACTGTCAGTAGCCAGCGAGCTAGTCGTTCCTCCAGTGTATGGAGACGGTTGCAGGCAGCTCCTTGCGCCAGTTCAGAGTATACAGCTTGTACGTAGCGCAACAGCACGTTTTGAATAGCTCCGCCCCGATTGAACTCGGCTTTCAGGACATCTGCATTTATCTGCATTCCAGCACCAGAAATCTGCACAAAGGCTGTTGTGGTTGTGGTGTTGTCTCCTAAAATTACTGGGATACCCACCATGCCTTCATTGCTTACTATCCCAACTTCTGCCGTTGAGCCATCTTCCATAGTGGTGACTATAGAAACCACTGCCTTATCAGGAAAATAGACCTGTGTAATGGGTTCGGCTGCTTGGTAAAGGATTTGCTGAACTTGGAGCGGAACTAGCCTTAGATGGGGGAAAAGACGCTGATAATCACTCGCTGGCAAAGCTGCCAGCAGCTTATTTAGTGGTTGCTGAAAAAGACTTTTGTTTAATGACATTAAAAGCCACTCTCCTAAAGGTAGGTAACTTTAGAAAAGCCAACTCAGGGCACAAGGAAAGGATTTAAGGATCTGATCCTAATGTCAAAAGATGTATTCGCTAAAGAAACACAGGAACAATCTAAGAAAGCTTAAATGAAAACACTTGTTTTAGTCTATGCAGTTTGCTACATAGAAGCTTAACAAAAACTATTTTTGCTGTTGATTGGCTGATTGCCCAATAAACGGATAAATTCATTTTCTATAACCTGATAACATTCGCAGGAGGTTTTTTCTAAAGCCTCTCGATTCAGGATGTGAATCTCACCACGGTGGTAGGCGATCGTTCCGGCTTCGCTCAGGATGTTAGCTGCTTCGGTGACACCAACACGACGTACACCTAACATCTGCGAGATAAATTCTTGGGTGAGCGGAAATTCGTCTGATTCCAGACGATCGGAAACTGTTAGCAGCCACCGAGCCAACCGCCTCTCTAGTCTATGAAGACGGTTGCAGGCAGATCCTTGTGCTATTTGAGTGTATACAGCTTGCACGTAGCGCAGCAGCACGCTTTGAATAGCTCCGCCCCGATTGAACTCGCTTTTGAGTATATCCGCATCCATCTGCATCGCACTACCTGGAATCTGCACAAATGCTGTTGTGGTTGTGGTGTTGTCTCCTAAAATTACGGACATACCCACCATGCCTTCATTGCTCACTAAACCAACTTCCACAGTCGAGCCATCTTCCATAGTGGTGATTATAGAAACTACTGCTTTGTTAGGAAAATATACCTGTGCGATCGCTTCGCCTGCATGGTGAAGTATTTGGCGAGTGGAAAGCGAAACTAGCTTTAGATGGGGAACAAGACGCTCATAATCACTGGCTGGCAAAGTTGCCAGCAACTTATTTGCTGGTTTTTCAAGGATATTTTTATCTAATGACATTGGAATTCTCCTGAATGTAGCCGTCTTTAGAAAAGACAACTCACGGCATAGGGAGAAAAATCAAGAGTTTAACCCTAATGTCAAAAAGCGTACTTCCTAAAAAGCTTATAATAAAAGATTGAGATTTTTATACTCATATCTATAATATAACAAAATTGAGTTGTTTATAATAACAAAAAATCTAGAGAAATTAACTTAATTACATTTGCGACATTTGCGATCGCATAATTAAATGAAATTATGTTCGTTAATCATCTTGCTATAGACACGAGCATCCTTGGAAGCGATCGCAGCAAAAAATTCCTGATTATACAACTCATTAAAACCTAAATCTTTTTCATTGCTACAAATCTTTTTAGCTCTCCCAAATAGTCTTGGTATATTTTTATTGTCTTAAAAAAAAGATACTTAGAAATTACCTAATTAATATGAATATTTATTAAGACTTCATTCTAGAAGAATCTTAAGATTTTTAGCTTACTACGGTAAGTCTACCGATTTATTGTATTATATACTTAGTCTAAAACAGTCTATTTCACAAATACCCAATAAAAGCAAGTATTTTCTACTACATATTTAAAATTTTGATTACCCAAAACTAACTTACTTATCTGGTTCATCTATGCAATAATAAACAGCTATATGCATTAACTACACTTTAGCTATCAATTTACAGGAGTATAAACTGTATATTCTCTGAAAAACTTATATTGGCTTAGTGCCAAATCCAGTGTTGTTTGAAGCTAATTTACTTAAAAAATAATAATGCCCTTGACAAAATGCAAAATCTCTAACAAAAATATCACTGTTAAATCGAGTGAATAACAACGTAGAAATATGAAGTATAACCAACTTGGCAAGAGTGACTTAAAAGTTTCAGAAATTTGTCTGGGCACTATGACTTATGGACAACAAAATACTATTGAAGAAGCCCACGAACAGCTAAATTATTCTATTGCCCAAGGAGTCAACTTTATTGATGCAGCTGAGATGTATCCTGTCCCACCAAGTAGAGAAACTTATGGATTAACTGAAACTTATATTGGGGAATGGTTAAAGCGTCAACAAAGAGATCGAGTTATTATAGCTACTAAGATTGCGGGCCCTGGTCGAGGCTTTAAATGGTTACGTGGTGGAGCCGAAGCAATTGACCGTGATAATATCAAAAAAGCTGTAGATGATAGTCTAAAAAGATTACAAACAGACTATATCGATCTATACCAAATTCACTGGCCCGATCGCTATGTGCCACGATTTGGACAAACGGTATTCGATCCGACTCAGGTGAAAGAAACGGTTCCCATTGCTGAACAGCTAGCAGTTTTTGCCGATGTAATTAAGGCTGGTAAAATTCGCTATATCGGTTTGAGTAACGAAACCCCTTGGGGAGTTGCCCAGTTTAGTAACGCTGCTAAACAGTTAGGATTGCCTAAAGTTGCTTCGATTCAAAATGCTTATAACTTGTTGAATCGAGTATTTGACGGAGCCTTAGCAGAAGCAGTTTATCACGAAGAAATTGGATTACTAGCTTATAGTCCTTTGGCATTTGGCTTCTTGACTGGGAAATATCTAAACGGCAAACCAGAAAAAGCCAGAGTCACTTTGTTTGATAATTTCGGTCAGCGCTATCTCAAACCAAAAGTAAGTCAAGCCGTATCAGCTTACGTAGAAATTGCCAAGCGCCATCAACTAAGTCCAGCGCATCTAGCTTTGGCATTTGTGCGGAGTCGTTGGTTTGTGGCTAGCACAATTATTGGTGCCACCACACTGGAGCAACTCAAAGAGAATTTAGAAAGCGTGAATGTAGTTCTCAACAAAGACATTTTGGAAGAGTTGGATATAGTTCATGCTCAGTCGCCAAACCCAGCACCGTAAACAATTCAAAATTCAAAATGACGCTCGCGGACTCGCTAACGCTGCGCTAACAAAATTCAAACATTTTAGATAGTTCGCCTCGTTACCAGGCTCCAGCCTGGTAATGCCTCCTTAGAGCCTCTGGCTCTCATTCTCAGAGTAGAAGTAGAGATGCGCGATGCACTCTCTCAATTCTTAGATTCAAAACTAGATATTTAGTCGGTAAAATATGACTTTTACAGCAACATTAATTGACCAAAATACTATTCGTCGTCGGGGTACTGGTTTAAGAGCTTACAATCCCGAAAAAGTATTTAAAGGATACACACTTTTCACACCCTTAACAGGTAAAGGTGAAGTCTACCTTCTGAACTTGGAAGGAGAAGTAGTACACCAGTGGAATCTGCCTTATCCACCAGGGTTATACGGTTATCTTTTGCCCAATGGCAACCTTTTTTATAATGGTAAGACTCCGCCAGAAGAACCCCTACGTTTTGCTTTGTGGGCTGCATTCAAAAGTGGCGTTGTTTTAGAAGCAGATCCCAAAGGAAATATTATCTGGGAATATAAGCATCCAGATCATCATCATGATGGACGCAGGCTAGCCAATGGCAACACGATTCTACTCGCCATTGAAAAGATACCTCAGTCTTTGGTTCCCCGGATCAAAGGTGGCGTACCAGGTACAGAACCAAATGGTGATATCTATGCGGATGTGCTTTATGAGGTGACTCCAGTAGGTGAAATCGTTTGGACTTGGCACGCTCACGAACACCTCGATCCAGATATATTTACGATTACACCCCAAGATCATCGACATGAATGGACTCATGGAAATACTGTGGGTGAACTCGCCGATGGCAGCATTATAGTGAGCTTTCGCAATATCTCCACAGTTGTCATTATCGATCGCAAAACCGGAGAAATCATCTGGACGCTAGGCGATGACGTACTAGCACAGCAGCACTTCCCGAACGAATTAGCTAACGGTAATATCTTGATTTTCGACAATGGCGCACATCGCCGTAACATTGCTCTCAATTTTTCTCGTGTGATTGAGGTGAACCGTCAAACCAAAGAGATAGTTTGGGAATACACCGACAACCCGCCCCAAAATTTCTTCAGTGCATACATATCAGGGGCGCAACGTTTAGCCAATGGCAATACCTTAATTACAGAAGGTGCTTACGGCCGGATATTCGAGGTGACAGTTGCAGGAGAGATTGTTTGGGAATACATTAATCCCTACTTTGCAACTCGGAATATCCCAGGTGAGAAGTCGCCGGTAACTCGTGGAGAGCAAAATACAGTCTTCCGCGCCTTCCGTTATGCACCTGAAGAAGTGCCCTGGCTTTAGGAGAAGGCAGGGGGCAGGAGGCAGGGGGGCAGAGGAGCAGGGGAGCAGGGGAGGCAGGGGAGGCAGGGGAGAAGTTGCAGTAAGTTTTTGCCCAATGCCCAATGCCCAATGCCCATTTAAGATTTGGGATTTTGGATGAAAATTCAATTCTCAATGGCGATTAACAAGTCCTATTTACCAAGGAACTTAAACATGACTGAAATTAAAGTATACAGTGCAGTTGTTTGTCCTTATGCTCACCGTACCCGCTTGGTACTCCAAGAGAAAGGCATTGACTTCGATTTGATTGAAATTGATTTGCAGAATAAACCTGAAGGGTTTACCCAAGTTTCCCCTTATGGTAAAGTGCCTGCACTAACTCATGACGATAACCGAGTTTGGGAGTCAGCGGTAATTAACGAATATCTTGATGAGGTATTTCCCAATCCACCACTGTTACCCAGCAACCCCATCGATCGGGCACAAGCTCGCATTTGGATCGATTTTGCTAACACCAGATTCGTTCCCGCTTTTTCTACTCTGCTGCGGAGTTCAGATCCCGAAAAACAAGAAGAAGCGAAACAGGAACTATCTAAACATCTGGAATTCATTGAAAACGAAGGTTTAGCAAAGCTATCTAAAGAAGGCCCTTATTGGTTTGGCGAATCTATTAGTTTGGTAGATTTCACCTATTTCCCCTGGTTTGAGCGCTGGGCTGCATTGAAGCAATATCGCGGTTTTGGAATACCAGAGCAATTTACCCGTGTACGTCAGTGGAAACATGCTTTGAAAGAGCGTGAATCTGTGAAAGCGATCGCTCACTCTAAAGAATTCTACATCGAGCGATATGCTAAATTTGCTACGCCTACTCTCGCTGCTGTTTAAAGGTAATTCATAATACCAATTTAATTAATGATTGCAACACATCCTTAGGTAAAGACGCGACGCCAGTCGCTACAACGGGGAGGCAGCGCGGTCTTGGGGGTT
>NZ_JAVRCC020000057.1:0-46364 GCF_034530975.2 Nostoc sp. DedQUE07
AGTCCCCAGTCCCCAGTCCCCAGTCCCCAGTCCCCAGTCCCCAGTCCCCAGTCCCTATTTTTAAGGCAAGTCTGATGTACAATCAGGTGAATTGATTAGAGCAATTATTTGATGTTCTAGTAGAGTTTTACCCCTTGTTTATAAGCATCTATAAAACTCCTGTAGTCATATTCGACTTGAGTTGCATAATCCACAGCAAAGTTAAAAATTTCGTCTTTGAATATAGCTTTATTACCACTTACAATATCAGTTACTTCTTTGTCAACGCTGACAGGAATAATCGCAGCATCATAGTCTCGATCGGAGATTGCATGGTTTTTGGCAACCACCTTCCCTGCGTACCCCATCGCATCCATGAATTTTGACTTACTGGTTAACAACTTATAGTCAAAGTCCACTTGGTAGGGTGATTTTTCACGCACCATAAAGGGGATGCTACTGACAGTAGTATAACCAACCAAGGGATCGAGATTGGATAACATCGCTTTCGTAGTGATTGTCACCCTTGCCCCTTCTTGGTTTCCGTAGACTGAACTTGGCAGCAGACCTGGAACTGCGATCGCCACTGCGCTACTGCCTTCCTGTTTCATCTCCAAAATGCGATCGTCGTCGGTTGCTGAACTTGGCCCCTCAATCAGCAAGTAATATCGGTACTTCCCAAGACTACCAACACCTGAACCTAATTTAAGCCGAATGTCCTTGAGGGTATAGTAACTGTCGTTGTAGCGCTTACTGATAGGAATTGAGGCGATATAGCTGCTCATAGCCCCAGCAATATCAGAATAGGTGCTGCTGGATACAGGCTGGAGTTCTGAGGCTGTCTTGAAGAGACGATTGTTACTGTTATTTAGCACTGTATACTTTTTTAAAAGCTTAGAACGGCTCTTATCTGATGCCTTTTGAATCAAATCTTTGACTACACCGTTCGTATTGCTGGATTCTAAACGGTATGACAGTTCATCATTGCTTCCCTTAAAGTCATTCATCTTGTTGAGGTAAGCATCCAAGAAGTTTCGCACAACATCCTCAGCATCCGTTGAATTAAAACCATTCTCTTTAGCTACCAACAAAATAGAGATTGCCATCCGTCGCAAGTCCCAAACGTAAGGGCCAAGATAGCCTTCATCAAAGTCGGTGGTGTCAAAAACGTTGTTGTCTTTGCTATCTCTTATCGCTCCAAGATTTTGCAGATGCATATCTCCTTCTAACCAGATGGCTGAGGTTGAAGAGTTTACAAATCGTGAACTTGGTAAAGTCTGCATATCACGATAAAAAATGTGAGCCGTCCCCCGATAAAAAGTGAAAAAGCTATCTTTAGCTGTCATCTTTTGCATTTTCGTTGCCAGTTCTTGAGGCAATTGAGAAGCAAAGGGATGATTATATTGGTAAATTTCATTCACCACCCAACTTGAACGGGGAGTTGCAGCTTGAACTGGAGATGCAAACCCCAAAATTAAAATTAAGACAAATACGACGATTGCAGATATGTGGTTAGGCATGATAGTTTCTAAGGCGTAAAAAAACTCTTGTGTAGAGAGAATCATTCAACAACAGTTTTTTACCACCTTGAGCCATACTTAACAAAGTGATTTAAAGCACAATGCAACAACTATTCACTCTCAAGTATGGAGAGGATTCAAAAAGGTAAAATTATAAAGAATCGTTACAACATAATCATGTCAACCATCCAAACAACTGTGGTTCTGGCGATGACGGCCGATGGAAAAATTAGTGCCGTAGATCCGAAAGCGCCTCGTGAACCCAATGTAGTCGATCATGCACACTTGGAGTATCAAGTCTCTCTTGCCGATCTATTGCTGGTAGGAGCAGGGACAATTCGGGCTGAGGGGGGAGCCTTTACAATTAGCGATCGCGAACTGTTGGCAGCACGTGAGGTTCGCGGCCAGTCTCCTCAGCCGATTACTTGTGTTGTTTCAGGTTCCCTTAACTTATCGCCGGACTTGCCTTTTTTGAGTCAGGACATTGAGCGATGGATATTTACCACACGGACTGCTTTAGAGCGCAGTTCTGATACAACAACTTTGCAAAAACTGGCTGAATTAATTGATTTGGGAGATACAGACCTGGACTGGGATCGGGCCTACACCTTGATGGCAGAGCGGGGTATTCGCAAAGTTGTTGCTTTGGGAGGTGGCTCTTTAACAGCTGCTCTAGTTCAGGCAGGGCGAATTGACGATTGGTGGTTGACCATTTGGCCGCTCATTTTTGGGGGAAAGCACGCCCCTAGCCCAGTGGAAGGAGAGGGTTTTCTTCCCTATGCTGCTCCTCATCTAGAACTTATAGAAACTCGTCAGGTTGGAAGCGATCTGTTTTTACACTACCGCACAGTCAAGTGAAAACGCGCTGCCAGAATTTGGCACTACGATCCTTGATACTAGAAAGCAGGGGCAAAGGGGTGCTTTTGCCCACAATTTGACTCAGTTTGTACCTTTTACCCTACCCCTGCCTCTAATCAACCAGGAGGCCAATTTAACTGCCGTCCTCCCAAGATATGCAAATGTAAGTGATCGACTGTTTGACCCCCGTCATCACCAGCATTGATGACAACTCGATAACCATTTTTTAATCCAGCTTCTTCTGCAACACGTTTAGCAGTTAACAAAAGATGCCCCAACACAGCATGATCCTCAGATTCAGCCTCAGCTAGTGTTGCAATGGGTTTTTTGGGAATGATGAGGATGTGAACGGGCGCTTGGGGATGGATGTCTTTGAATGCTAGGGCTAAATCATCCTCATAAACAATATCAGCGGGAATTTCCCGACGAATGATTTTGCTGAAAATCGTTTCTGTAGTTTCACTCATGCCAATCTACCTACTAATCTGCTAGAGATTTTATATTAAGTCCGCCTAATTACTTATCATTGACAAAATTTGATTGTGCGGGTAATACCATTTTGGATTTTAGATTTTGGATAGTGAAACATCCATTGGATAAGTGTTTCAGTTTTCCATCTGTCGCAATCATTTTTCAAATTGGTATAACATCCCTATTTACTGTTCGGTTAGGTTTTTTCAGGAAAAAGCTATGAAAAAACCTGCTAATCTTTGAAAAAGACTAGCAGGTATGGCTTATCATCAATCGGAGCGGCGGGATTCGAACCCACGACCTCCACTACCCCAAAGTGGCGCGCTACCAAGCTGCGCTACGCCCCGGTCAGAATTCCTATTATATAGCAAAACTGTAGGATAATCAAGAGGCAATTTTAAAAAACCTTAAGCATCCCACTAGCTTGCAGTAAATCTGGAACAGCAGAAGCATTCCATTTACCTTCTACACATCGCCCTGTATTCAAGATGAAGCGCAGACTGTAATCATCAGGATAGCCTTCCACTTCCATCCATAATAAATCGCTTTCGGCTTCACAAGTAATTTTTTCCTCTTCCATCAATTCAGTTGCGAGTTGCTTCATGGTGTCTGCTAGCTGTGCTAGTAGACGACAAAAATCATTTAACTCGGCTTCGGTTAACTCAATTGCCCAATCATCTGTACCAACTAAACCTTTAAACTCAGGTGTATCGGGGTTCCAGCCAATACGCCAACCCAATCCGGTTTTAACAACGCGTTCCATTCAAAGTAGGCTTGTGCATTCTCAGGTTAAAGTTTTAAAAGTTATCCGCCAACTAGTAATCACAAATCATACTTGAAAAATGCCGTGTTTCAAGCTTGACAAAAGTACACTTACATAAGATGTGCTCATGTAGGCTTTGTTTGCGATCGCCCATAGTCATCTACAATTTGTAGGTGACGAAAATAACGTGATAACTAGCTTTCCAGACATCAATTCTGAAAATTAAATCAAAAAATAATTACTAATTGCTAAAAAACTCCGGTTTTTTTGGCTTTGTGATGATAAATAAAAGTAATACTGTTGAATCACGTGCTTCGTACCGCGAAGGATTACTGAAATTCTTCGCTGCTTTCAAGATGACTACTAAACATCAAACAACATCTGCTACCAATCAGTTTTTTGCTGGGGATGCTTCTTTGCCACAAAAAAAGGCTCTACCACAAAACCTACTCTAGATGTATCTAAGTAACTATGCTGATAAAGTGTAAAGATGTCACGGTATCTGGCAGCCAATTTTAAAGGAATCGCAAAGGACTTGGTGCCAATTTGGCAAGTTTTTCTCCAAAATATGAGATATTAGTAGATTGTAGAAATCTTTATTCTTATTCACATCTCTCTTCTTGCATTAGTTCCTATCTACTAAAACTCTTAAGACCAAGCAAATTTGACACGATAAGTTTAAGTAATTTAATGAAGTAGGAAATAATACATGGTATTATCACTGTCTTCTCATAACGTTATCCAGTATCTGCAAGACGCGGGTCTGTGTAGCTCAGAAGATGGCCCATCAGACAAATCTGAGTTGCCAGGAAGTAGTCAGAACAATTTCAATTTACTAGTGACTTTAGCAGATAATCACCAACTGCTGATTAAACAAGAACGTAACGTTAACAACAATGACGGCGCGCCTCATGAATTGTTTCAGGAGTGGCTGTTTCACCAGTTGTTACAACAGTTTCCAGTTCTAGGTAATACTTCAGCAATTGCGCCATTGGTAGTGCATTTTGACGAAGAAAATTCAATTCTTGTCCGTAGCTACTTGAATGAATATCTAGAGCTTGCAGAATTATACCACAACAATGAGATTTTTCCACAAGAAATTGCTTCTGCCATCGGCATAACTTTGGCGGGACTGCATCGCGCCACCTACAATCGCCGAGAATATCAGGATTTTATGGCAACTGCTCCCCAAGGAGAGTTTCGCTACGGGTTTTACAATCCAGCGCAAGGGGTAGGGTCGATTGGGCCGGAGATTTTTGCGACCGTTCCCACGGATGCACTAAAATTCTATGTTCTTTATCAACAGTACGAGAGTTTGTCATCTGCGATCGCAGATTTGGCATATAGCTGGAATCCTTGTTGTTTAACTCATAACGACCTGAAATTGAACAACATTTTGGTTCATTCCAGATGGGAGCAATTAGACAATTGTCTTATACGACTAATTGACTGGGAAGCTTGTTCTTGGGGAGACCCAGCCTTTGATTTAGGAACTTTACTGGCAAGCTATTTAGGAATTTGGCTTAAGAGTCTGGTAGTAGACCCCACCATTGAGTTAGAAGAATCTCTACATTTGGCGTTAACACCGTTAGAGATTTTACAACCTTCAATTATTGCCTTAATTAGGGCTTATATAAATGCTTTCCCGATGATTTTGGAATACCGAAGTGACTTTATTTCGCGCGTTATCCAGTTTGCGGGGCTGGCACTAATTCATCAAATTCAGGAGATGATTACGTGCCGGAAACACTTTAATAATGCTGAACTCTGTATGCTGCAAGTAGCTAAAAGTTTACTTGTAATGCCAGAGCAAGCTGTACTGACTATTTTCGGGATGTCAGAGTCAGAAATCCTGAATCCTGTGGCAAAGATTCATAAACTTCCTCAGCCTGTCAAAGAGCAGCAGTTACTTCGGATTTATTACGAGAAAACTCGGCTGCGTGGTTGTTAGCAGTAGGGAGTAGAACAATTTGAATCAGAACACACAATTCTGAATTCTGACTCCTGACTCCTGAATTCTATTTTATTACAGTTTGATTTCTGAATGGATTAATGCTAAATTCCTCTATCAATCAATCGTTAAATTCTCTATTTGATATTGCTCAGAATATCCAGATTGAGTCTAATTTTTGTATTTACCATCCCAATTATCAACCCTTTGCTCTGCCGACTAAAATAGCCGATAGATTTCAGCAAAATTCCGTAGATTTACAACAGAAGTATCTCACTCTCCTGCTGCGAAATTTTCTCTATGGAATCTATTACAATGGCTCACTGCAAAGTACTTTGGCAGTCAATACTGATAATACTAATCAACCGCAAAAGCATAATTTAGCAGATAATTCTATTTTGGAGATTGATTGGGACTTTTACGAGCAACTGCACGCCAGTAATCACGGCATAGGTTACTTTGACCCTCGATGGCAGGTGTTGCGGAAAGAACCTGATGGGACTATGGCTGTGACTAAAGGCGGTTTAACACTTTATGTTGAGCCAGATTGTCATCTAGAATCCAGTAAGAAATCTACCAAAGTGGGTGATATGGTAGCAATCTGGATGCCCAAAAATCGACTGCAAAATGGCTGTTACTTAGCAGTTAGCAATGTTGGACAGGAACGGCAAAGCAACCCAGACGCCGATTTAGGAGCAGGGCGAATCTACTTTAACTTTACGGCATCTGGTGCGATCGCTCTCATGGAAAGCTTGACGCTGCAACTAAATGCAGCCTCGATTCCCTTTAGCTTTCAAGTTCTCCACAACCCCTCTGCATACGGACGCTATGATTCGGGGCTACTTTACTTTGAACTCCCCGACTATCCAGCAATCCGCAAAATCCTTCAGACTGTTTATATCGAAAATCAATTTCATTTCCAGCCCGAAATTCCTTTGTTTACCAAATTTTTAGCTCCAGGGTTAGGTTTAGCTGAGGAACCAACCCAAAAATTTGCAGCACAAGAAAGTTTTGGGATGAACCGTTGCCAAATCGTCGCTAATGCTTTGTTGGAAGCTTGGCAAAAAGGTAAAAATGCAATGGAGGAGCGGATGAGGACGATTGACCAACACTTTGCGCGGCATCTAATAGATTTGCAGCGTCCTTATCTCAATCCCAGTTCTGAGGATATATATCAGCCGTTAAATTGATTGATTAATTGGGGATTGGGCATGGGGCATGGGGCATTGGGCATTGGGCATTGGGCATTGGGCATCGGGCATCGGGTATGAAGATGAGGGATAAGGGAGTATAGAAAAAGTTACAGCAAGTTTTTCCCCAATCCCCAATCCCCAATCCCCAATCCCCAATCCCCAATCCCCCAATTTAAAATTCCACAATAACTGGCACATGGTCGCTAGGTTGAGTTAACTTTCTGGGTGCGACATCAATAATGCAACTTGTAGCACGCTCATATAGCACGGGTGTCAGATAGTGGTGGTCAATTCGCCAACCTAAGTTACGACGAAAAGCGGCGGAGCGATAATCCCACCAACTATAATTTCCACCCTCTGTGGTGAATTTGCGAAAAGCATCGGCAAATCCCAATTTCAGAATATCCCGTAAGGCTTGGCGCTCTGTTTCTGTTGCCATAATGTGATTTTCTGTACTCACTTGCTCGTGAATATCTTTATCTTCCAAGGCGATATTGAAGTCGCCGCACACACAAATTGCGGATTCTGACAACACCAGCAATCGCAAATACTCGTGTAACGCTGTTAACCAACGCAGTTTGTATTCGTATTTCTCCGTTCCTACTGCTGCGCCATTAGGAACATATAAGTTTACAATCCGCACGCCATCAATTACACCTGTAATCACGCGCTTTTGCTCGTCCCATTCGTGATGTAAATCTGGCAAAATCGCCCTAAACCCGCTACTGACATTTAGAAGTGGCTGGCGGCTAATCAGGGCTACGCCGTTATAAGATTTTTGCCCTGACATATAAAGGTTATACCCTAACTGCTCAAAAGGCGATCGCGGAAATTCAGCATCCACAACTTTGGTTTCTTGCAAGCAGAGAACATCAACAGGATTTAGGGTTAACCAATCGATAACCTGTTCCAGGCGAGTGCGAATTGAGTTGACGTTCCAAGTAGCGATTTTCATTAGTTAATATCAGAATTTTTGTAAATTACTAATTACAAATTATGTAATTATTGTACAATTACTTAATATTTATATTTTCTGTTATTTTTCCCAATTACCTTTAAATGAAGCTTTAATGGCTTGATCCCATTGAATATTTTAGTATTGTCAACTACCAAATATTCAATTTTGTAAGTTCTGCTACAAAACATTCTACCTCTTTATGATCCCCAAGACAGATGCAACAAATAATAGGTTAGCTATACGGTTAGAAGTGTAGCTCAGAGTTGACTTTTGCCGATAGTCAGTTAGATTTGTTGGCAGAAAATTTGCGGTACGGTTAACCTTTATTGCGCTTTTGATAGCCTGTAAGGTTAATTTAAATGTCAAAAGAGTAAGTACAAATGCTCTTTACTCATAAAATAATGATCTAGCTCATTATTGAGGACAATTTCATCGACTGAACCAGAAAAACTTATGAAAATCGCTCAAGTTGCCCCCTTATGGGAAAGGGTTCCACCTCCTAATTATGGAGGAATAGAATTGGTAGTGAGTCGCTTGACTGATGAACTTGTTCGTCGCGGTCATGAAGTAACTTTATTTGCCTCTGGTGATTCTCAAACTTTGGCTAACTTAGAAGCAGTTTATCCACGTGCATTACGCTTAGACCAAAATGTGAAAGAGTATGCAGTGTACGAAATGCTAGAACTAAGCCAAGTTTACCAGCGTGCCGAGCAATTCGATATCATCCATTCTCATGTAGGGATTTCGGCGTTACCTTTAGCGAGTTTGATAACAGCAACTGCTACAGTCCACACCCTGCACAATAATTTTACAACTGACAACCGTCACGCATTTAGCTACTACCAAAAGCAACCATACATCAGCATTAGTAACTCGCAGCGTCAAATTGACCTTAATTATGTTGGCACGGTTTATAACGGAATTGAGCTAGCAGATTACCCATTTGTAGCTCAACCCTTAGAACATCCATATTTAGCATTTTTAGGCCGTTTTTCGCCAGATAAAGGCCCGCACCATGCGATCGCCATTGCTAAACAAAGTGGTTGGCGCTTGAAGATGGCAGGAAAGGTTGATGCAGAAAACTCGGAGTTTTTTGAACAAGAGATTGTCCCTCACATAGATGGTGAGCAAATCGAATATCTCGGTGAAATTAACCACGCCCAAAAAACTGAACTTCTGGGTAATGCTGCGATAACTCTTTTCCCCATCAGCTGGCAAGAACCTTTTGGTTTAGTAATGATTGAATCAATGGCAGTTGGTACGCCAGTAATTGCCATGAATTTCGGCTCCGTACCTGAAGTTATTACCCACGGTAAAACAGGTTTTATCTGCAATAGCTACGCAGAAATGGCAGCAGTGATTCCACTAGCATTGGAACTCAATCGTCAAACCTGTCGAAAACATGTAGAAAACAACTTTAGCGTTAGCCAAATGGTTAACGGATATGAAGCTGTTTACAGACAAATTATAAAAGACCGCATAGAATCGAATGGCCGCATTCATGCAGCTAACATTCAGTTTTAATCAACTGCTTTTTTGACTTAGTTTAAAACAACAATTTTTTAAGGAGGACATTGGTATGAGTACGAGAGCCAACACTTGCCCATGCTGCGGTGGTTCCCTCCTGCGTCATGCCCGTCATGGTGAACTATATTGGTTTTGCCTATCGTGCCGACAAGAAGTACCGCTGTTAACTGCTACTCGCCTGCCTAATGTGGAAACCCGGAACACCGGTGTGGTTCCCCAGCCAGCGGTGAATACCTAGTTTTTCAATATATAAAACTTACTAAAAATCAATACTGATTTCGTTTAAACCTATCAATAAGCGCCAACTGGTAAAATCGGATGGAGCTAGTTAATAGGTTTAAAGTTTTGTTAGCAGCGTTACTTTATGGTCAAGAAGATTTACGTCTAGAGGAAGTTTCTGACCCTACTCCGGCGGCTGGAGAGGTTGTAATCCAAGTGGGGGCTGCAACAACTTGCGGTACAGATTTGAAAGTCTGGCGGCGTGGTGGTCATGCCAGGATGCTGATACCGCCAACCCTGTTTGGTCACGAAGCGGCTGGGCGAATTGTTGCTATGGGTGCAGGGGTGACAAATTGGCAAGTAGGCGATCGCATCGTCGCTAATAATTCTGCTCCATGCACGAATTGCTTTTTTTGTCAACGTCAAGAATATTCTTTATGTCCAAATTTGACCTGGAATAATGGGACTTTTGCCCAATACTTGAAAATTCCTGCACCGATAGTAGAACATAATTTGTTGCAGATTCCCGATGAGTTGCCGTGGGAATTGGCAGCCATGACGGAACCTTTGGCTTGTGTGTTGCATGGTGTAGCGCGTTCTAATATTAAGCCCAAAGATAAAGTAGTCGTGTTAGGAGATGGGGCAATCGGGTTGATGTTTGTGGCGGCGTTGAGTGAGACAACTGAGGTTTTGCTGTGGGGAGGTAATAACCACAGACTAGAAATTGGTCAGAAATTGGGTGCAACCCAGACCTTTAATTATCATCAAATCCCGGATATTCCCAGTGTAGTGAAAGAACTGACCCAAGGATGGGGCGCAGATGTAGTAATTGAAGCTACTGGTGTCCCAAGTGTTTGGGAAACTGCGATCGCTTGTGCCCGTCCTGGTGCAACAGTCAACTTATTCGGTGGATGTCCACGGGATACCAGCATTACCGTCAGTACAGAACAGCTACACTATAGCGAACTTACCCTCAAAGGCGTGTTTCATAATACACCAGAGTATGTGCGATCGGCCCTTGCACTCATAGCTAGTCGTAAAATTCCCTTTGAGTTACTTATTAGCGAACAACGACCATTAAAAGATTTAGAACAGGTGTTTTCTGATATGAAGGTGCGTAAAGTAATTAAGGTAGCAATGATTCCTTAATTTTTTGCAGGGTACAGCAGATGATCTAAATCTAGCCAAACAATGTAGAAAATCTCGTCAATAAAGAACCCATGAACCCTACCATGTTCATTTGAGGAGATGGAAAACTGATATGGTATGTCAACTAATTGTTCTTCATTTGGCAAACCAAATGCCCTCTCGCTGGTATCTTCCCACTTGATGGGATGACACCTGAGCGTACTGCTACGATTTACTAACAACTCTTGAGCCGTTAGGCTAGATAGAGCTTTTAACCGATCAAGCAAGGTCAGCCAGTAGATTATTTCTTTTTGGCTACAAGAAAATTTGCTGTTACTGTCCTGATAATATTTAAACGAAAAGCTGATGCCTTGAGTTGGCTTCAGCTTTGTTGCTCTAATACCTGATGTGCCGTCTTTGGCAATCTCAGTCTTCTTAATCCTTTTCTTCGACACGAGATCCGTAATACTCCTTCATCCACTGTTTCTGAATAACTTCGTTGGAAGCTTCATCAAGTGGTAGATTTCCTCTAGCCAAATTCCAGGGTGTCTCGGCATGAGTCATCTGCTCTAGTTCATAACCATCACAAGCAAAGTATTCGTGTGCAACCTCATCTAGAAACTCTTGAACCTCTTGGGGTAATTCTGGGTTAACATCTTCTAAAATTGGTTGCCATCCAAAAAGCCTATACTTCTGGTACAACGCAGGTATCACAGGGCCATGTATCCAGGCTTGAAAATCCTCTGGGAATAGAGGAGTGTCATTGAGTGCAAGATGCCAAGCCTGAGCGTAGTACACAAGCTTTTGCAGCTTTAGATTACTGATAAAAGAGCCTGTTTCATTTGCTAACCAGATAAAGTAATCTGCTACGTTAAAACATGACAACACTACAAGCACCCCCTTCAGTATGCTAGATAATAGTTAGCTTTTATTTGCTCTAATACATCACCTTACAGAGTTATCACAGCAAGAGCTAGGAAGAATTTTTCTGCTTCTTATAGTCTAATTGAGCGATCGCTATAATTGCGTCTCTACCACCTAATAACTAAATCCTTATGGCAAACACTATTTCAATTACCGATTCTCTAGTTCCTAATCCCGTCCCGAAATCAACAATTATTCGTTTGGAGAATATCTTTAAAGTATATGGCAGTGGCGAAACTGAAGTTAAAGCACTTAACGATGTAAATTTGACTATCCACGAAGGTGAATATTGTTCAATTATGGGGCCGTCTGGTTCAGGAAAATCCACAGCTATGAATATTATCGGCTGTCTAGACAGACCCACAGGTGGACATTATTACTTAGATAATATTGATGTGGCGCAAATGGATGATAAATCCTTGGCACACATCCGTAATAAAAAGCTGGGGTTTGTCTTCCAGCAATTCCATTTATTACCCCAACTCACAGCATTAGAAAATGTGATGTTGCCAATGGTCTATGCTAGTGTGAATCCGAAAGAAAGAAGCGATCGCGCAACAGAAGCCTTGACGCGAGTTGGTTTGGCAAATCGCCTCAACAACAAACCAACTCAACTATCTGGTGGACAACAACAAAGAGTAGCGATCGCCCGGGCGATCGTCAATCGTCCCGTAGTACTCCTCGCCGATGAACCCACAGGCGCACTTGATTCGCGCACAACCCAAGAAGTTTTAGATATTTTTGGCGAACTCAATGCCAGTGGAATTACAGTTGTCATGGTAACTCATGAACCAGAAGTTGCCCGTCAAACCCAGCGCATCGTTTGGTTCCGTGATGGTCAAGTAGTACACTCCAACCTTACCCCAGCCGACTTGAGTCAGTTAGCTGTCTCGTAGGTTCTTAAAGTCCGCCTGTGCGGACTTTAGTTTGTGTAACCGCGATTTCTAATCGCCAAAGCTGATTACAAACTTGACGTTTTTCCAGTTTCTGCTTGCGTTGCGATCGGCTTAACATCGGTGTAACCCAATTCACCAGATATTGTCCGAAACACTGAAATTTGCTCTTCAAATTCTAATTTTTCAATTTGCGAAAGCAAATCATTAATTTCTTTAGTTGGCTGGTAGGTGCTTGGTAAATCAACCACCTTATCTCCCATAGCTACCGCCCAAGCATACCAAACTAACAGTTGATTGTTCTCTTTTATTGCCCCATAAGCACGGGAATACTCTGTGTCCTTACGGTTGACTATATCCCGCATAATTGCCAGTTGCTCCTCATCTGACAACTTAAAATAGTCTTCTGATAAAATTGGTGATAGTTCTGGTTCAGCAGCAGCAGGAGCGGCTGGAGTCACAGAGTCACCCATTTTTTTATAAACAAAATAGAACCAAGCTAGTTTAGCATCGGTGTCTAAGGCGTTAAACGCATCTACCAAGTTTTGAGTTTCATTGCTCTGGGCTTGAGAAATATTTTTATCGTAACTTGCAGTCATAAATTTGTTTCCAAAGAAATTTTACAGGCCAAACTAAGGGTTACCAAAATTTAAGCATCAGATTCTACTACCAATAGAAAGAGTTAAATTAATTAAAAATTGTCGATTTAATCTACCTTTTAATAGAGGTAAAAGTCTCCCCCAAGAAGCGATGAAGCAGCACATTACTTTGCTATAATTTTCCCAGCAATAAAAAATTTACCTAAGGTTTTAATTATGCCTGATGAAGAAGTGAAGCCAAATTTAAATGAAGCTTCCACCCAGGATGCCCAATTAGCTGCTGATAGCATAGCTAGTGGTGAAGAAGAAGCGCCAACGGTGGATTTTGATGCTGATTATGCAGCTGCACAAAAATTCAGCGTGAGTGAAGTTGACCGCACAGGTAAAGGTGCAGCAGCAGCCGAAGCAGCCACTGCACCTAACCAGAAAACCTCTCAGCCACAACAAACAAAAACTCAAACGCAGTCAACTGGTAATCCTGATGATTTTCTAGAGTCAGCAAAGGAAGTTGGCAATTCTCCGGCTGAGGGTGTAACTAATGTTAGTGATGATTTAGTAGAACAAGCTTTGGAAAAGGGTGAACGGAAAAATTAGTTTTTCGTGATATCTTGCTATTTTGTAAGATGGGCAATGTCACAAAATAAAAGAATTGAAACTATCGCCATTGGGAGACATTGCCCACTCTACTTTTTTGCTCAATTGTCAATTTTTAAAATTATCACTATCGATTTTTGACTATTTAACGACTGTTCATCACTTCTAGTAGTTCGCTAGGTTGCTGAATTAAATAATCTGGATTTTGCTTGGCTAGTACTTCCGGTGAATTAAAGCCCCAAGTGACTGCAATCACTTGGATATTTGCTTTTTTTGATGCTTCTATATCTCTGGTTTCATCTCCAACATAAATAACCTCTTGAGGTTTGAGTTGCTTTTGCCTCAAAACATTATTTATAATAGTTGTCTTGCCAAAAATTGTAATTCCTGAGTAGATAAAATCAAATAGGTGATTTAAATCATTGATTGTGAGGAATTGCGTAACATTTTCTTTAGAATTAGAAGTGATAATACCCAGTTTATATCCTTGATTTTGGAGTTCTGTTAATGCTTCCTTAATACCCAGAATTGGCTTTAATTCTGGTATTTTATTTTTTAATTCCCCTTTAACTTGTTTAACTAGAAAAGGGATCTTAAATAGAGAAACTCCTGAGTACTTAATGATTTCCCTAGATGTTAAGCCTTTGAGAAAGGCTAATTGTTCTGGGCTTATTTGTTTATAACCAAAGTCTATAGCTAAACGATTAGCAATACTTACAAGGGCATCTACTGTATCAGCAATTGTGCCATCAAAATCAAAAATAATTACTTTCTGGGTCATTCTTCTGCTTGGATGCGTCAAGATTAGCTAGGGCGTTGCGTCGTAACATTTCTGGCTTAATCCGCCGCAAGGCAGATGCTGGAAATCGTTTATCCCACTCCCGATCTGAGATTTGGGCTAATTCTAGCAGGTGGGGAGCAATATTCACTGGATTTGGCTGAAACTCTTCAATATCAGTTGTTTGGGAAAAACGTTGATTCCAAGGACAAACATCTTGGCAAATATCGCAACCAGCAACCCAACCTTGCAAATGAGGTGCGATCGCCTCTGGCAATTCTTTGTCCCGATTTTCAATGGTATGATAAGCAATGCAGCGATTAGCATCGACAACAAAAGGCTGAGTAATTGCACCTGTGGGACAAGCCTGAAGACAACGAGTACAGGTACCGCAGTGTTCTGTGTGTGGGCGATCGCTCTCTAATTCTAAATTGGTCAACACTTCTCCCAAAAATACCCAAGAGCCATATTCTGGTGTAATCACATTACCATTCTTGGCAATCCAACCAATTCCGGCAAGTTGAGCCAACACTTTATCTTGCACCGGGCCAGTATCTGCATAATAAAGAGCCAATACGCCTGGATCGAGTGATTTTAGCCATATAGATAGCTGCTTGAGTTTTCTATGCATCACCTTGTGATAATCCCTTCCCCAACCATAACGGGAAATTTTGGCGTACTCCTCACTTTCAGGACGTTGATGTGGTGTGTAGTAATTCAGCGCTACACACACTAGCGATCGCACCTCTGGCATCACTAAGCGGATATCCTGACGCTTTGGATTAGCCATCCATTTCATATCAGCGTGATAACCTAGTTCAATCCATGCTTGCAACCTCTGCGCTTCTGTGGCATTTACCCGATCTACAGCAGTAATTCCAACTTTGTGAAAGCCCAACTCGCTGGCTTTTTCTTTCACCAGACTGCTGCTCGTTACAGAATACTGATTCATTTTTTTTATCTGGATTTTGCCCAAATAAAGGCGTTTTAATTATATATGATCTAGCTATTACCTTTAATTAAGATTTATTAAATGCTCATATGTAGCCTGTCTTAAACTGCATAGTAGTTCAAAACTTCCATCGTTAGGAAGATTTATTAATATGTAGCAATCTATTTCAATAGCGGCTTTTTTTTTACTTATTTTTGTATTGAAATTAATATTCAGATACCATAATACAGGTAATTTTATGACCTCTGCTGAATTTATATCGCCAGCGCAGTTTAAAGAAGAATTCCAGATTGAAGGAATTACAGAACCAAGTGTACTGCGTTATTTTGAAACCTTAAATGCAGGAGAATTTGAGGCAACTGCTGCCTTATTTGCGATAGATGGTGTGATGCGTCCGCCATTTGAATCTGATATTGTCGGGACAGATGCGATCGCAGCCTACTTAAAACAAGAAGGTCAAAACATCAAAGCTTACCCGAACACAGGAATAGCCGAGACTTTAGAAAATGGAGATATCCAAGTCCAGGTAACAGGCAAAGCCCAAACTTCCTGGTGTAGTGTCAATGTCTTGTGGCTATTTATCCTCAACCAACAACGGCAAATTTCTTATACTAGAATCAAACTTTTAGCTTCCCCGAAAGAGTTACTTACTTTACGTCGTGAAAAGTAAATAGCGAATAACTAAAAAGAGCAAAATTTGAAACCAATATTTATCACCTACTCACACAGTATTTATGGCTTTCTCCTAACTCCTGAGTTTTGAATTTTGAATTCTTCCTCATAAATGCATGACTTGAAAAATAGTAATACCAATTTAAAAAAAGAATGCAATAGATATATACGGACATACCTTTGTTATGTCTGGCTTTCTTAATGCATGAATTTTGTTAGCGTCGGCGGCAAGCGAGTCCGTGAGCGTCATCTTGAATTTTGAATTGGTATAACTTTTGTCTATCGGACTAATTCAGGTAAAGTAGCTTCTAACTTCAGACAGTTGGCACCATTAACCTGCAACTTGTAATCTACTTTATCCATGAGACGATTCATAATCAGCCAACCATAACCACCTTCTTGCTTTTCCAGCGGGTTTGGAGCGTAGTAGTTAGACATGTCAAAGCCTTCGCCGTAGTCCCAAATTTCTAAGGCAAAATCCCGGTCTTTCACTTCTAAACGCAGTAATATGGGTAAATTTGGTTGATCCTTGTGGGCATGACGGACTGCATTAGAATAGGCTTCTACTAAAGCCAGTCTCAAACGACTTGATTGCCGCGACCAATCCACAGATTCCCCTAGCTGAATTTTCAAACATCCCAACAACCAGTTTTCAACAATATTGAGAAAATTCAAATCGCTTGGTACATGAAGCTCACTTTTCATGACTTATAAAATCTCCAGTGAAAGTATAGTTTGATCGTCTTCTTGAACGTGATTATCTGCCTGGATGCGAGCTAGTAAATGGTTAAGAGAAAGTGGTTGTTCCTCTTGTTGTAAGAGTTGCCAAAGACCATCTTGATTCAGCATCGAACGGTTTAATGACTCAACCCCAACCTCAGTTTTTACTGTTGAATCAGGATTATTTGATACCATTGCTTCTGTGATTCCATCGCTTGCTAGTAACAATGTGTCTCCAGCAGCGAGAACCAAGCGACCAGACTGTGCCTGCCACTTAGGCAAAATCCCCAAAGGAACGCTGCGAACTTTCAGGTAATTGGGATTTTCGGCTAAAGCACCTTGGCGTGACCATAATATTGGGTAAATATGACCGGCATTGGTGTAGACCAGTTCTTTTGTGCTAGGGGTATAACAAGCTAACACAAGAGTGACAAAATAATTGTTGCTAATTAAATCTTCACTGAGAGCGTGGTTGAGGTTCTGCATAACCACATTCGGCTCTGCTGGTGTCTCTTGAGATAATTCTCGGCGCAAAACTGAAATAATACTAGCCATAAATAAAGCTGCTGGGACGCCCTTACCAGAAACGTCACCCACTGCCAACCACAAGTCACCTTTAGGATGGACAAAAACTTCAAAAAAATCGCCTCCTACTTCACGCGCCGGATAGCAGCAAGCTTGTACCTTCACACCTTTAATGTCAGGTAAACTTTGGCGTAGCAGATTGTATTGAATTTGGCGAGCCACCTCTAACTCAGTGTGAATCTGCTGTTGCTTTTCTTGGAGGCGTTGGTAGAGTTTTGCTTGGGAGAGAGCTAAGGCTGCTTGTTCGGCAACACCTGCAATTAGTTGGATGTCTTCGTCTTCCCAAGGGCGATCGCGTCCCCATTGGTGGAGGGTTAGCACAGCCAACAAATGCTGATGGTAGCTAAGTGGCACAACTAGGTGATGACCAGGATTACCGTTATATATATCTTGAGCGAGTTGATAATGACGGGTTTCCAGCACTTTTTCGATTAAAACACTGGAGTCGAAAAAGGAATCTAATACATCAGATTTCGGATCGCGGTAGAAAAACTCGTCTTGTGTGAGGCGATCGCCCTCTACTGGTTTGAGTAAGCAACTGGTAGCTTCAAATGTTTCTCCAATAGTTGCGACAATTTTTTGCAGCATACTATCGTAGTCTAAAGATTCCCGAATCGCTGTTGTTACCGCATTAAACAAAGATTCTCGCCGTAAGGACCGACGTAATTCTTGGGTGCGCTTCTTAACTAGGCGATATGTATCAGTAGCTTGCTCAACTAAACTTCTTAGCCGTTCTGGATTCCAGGGTTTGGTAATGTACTTGAATACCTGACCGGAGTTAATCGCATCTACCAAATCTTCGACATCAGTAAAACCAGTTAACAAAATCCGAATCGTGTCTGGAAAGCGCTCTACGGTGCGACTAAAAAATTCAGTCCCATTCATTTCTGGCATTCTTTGGTCAGAAATAATTACCGCCATTTCGCCAAATTGATCCAAGGTTTCCAAAGCACCAAAGGCATGATTGGCTTTATATACTTGAAAATCTCGCCTAAAAGTGCGGTAGAGTAAATCTAGGTTATCTGGCTCATCATCTACCACCATGAGCTTAAGTTTGTCCGTACCAATCTCAGCCATATTTGACTTTTGTTTTTATATATTTGAATGGCGAGATAACATGATGTTTATCCCACCTAATAAATAAGAGAAAATTAGAGAAGCCATTCACTTTGAAAATATAACTTTTCAGGCGTTGTAAGTTTCCCTTGATTATTCTCAATCGATCCACACCAAAATTAAATTTATCCAACTAACCCAGAACGCAAGGCGCGGACTGCTGCTTGGGTACGGTCATCGGCACATAGCTTATTCAAAATATTGCGAACGTGAGTTTTAACAGTGCCAACTGTGATGTAAAGTCTTTCCGCAATTACTGCATTACTACAACCTTCGACAATCAACTGTAACACTTCCAATTCCCTTTCTGTCAGGGTGTAAGGTTGAATTTCTTCCAGATTCTCAAAAGAATCAGGGTTAGGAGCAATAGTCTTGGAATCGACCAAAGCCGATTCCAACTTTTGAGGATTTTGTTGCGCTTGTTGTAATACAATCCGAGCGATCGCTGGATCGATCCAGGCGTTGCCATTGTAAGTTACTCGTACTGCTTCCAGCAAATTATCAAATTTGATATCTTTCATACAGTAAGAGTCTGCACCAGCGGCAAAAGCTGCCAACACCGCTTCTTTGTTATCCCGCAGCGTCAAAATTAATACTTTTGTAAGTAGCTGCTGGCCATTAGTAGTAGATTTTACCTCCCGTGTTAACTCAATGCCATCCTTATCTGGTAAACCAATATCGACAATGGCAATATCTGGTTGTAGCATTTTTAACATTTTTAGACCCTCAGCAGCATTAGCAGCTTCACCTACAACTTCAATTTCATCCTTTTGCTGTAGTGCTGTACGAATACCCACACGAGTTAGGTCATGGTCTTCAATCAGAGCGATACGAATTTTACTCATAGCCAACTTCAGCCCGTTACACTATAACCATAAAGTCGAGTTTCGTGACATACTCCCACACTAGCTGCAAGCAGTATAGTGGGAGCTTCTATTACCGGAACCAGAGTTGCGAGTTGAGCGTTTTATACTGAGTGAATATTACACTTTAACAATAAAAGTTGGACTGGTTCAGCCCAAGTACAAGCGCCCAAGATTAATAGACAAAGGAGTGAAATTAATTATGTGTTATCTAAAACCCTTATATATTACGTAGCAGGGCTGCGTATATACATTCTTGTTCACTATTATGTCTATTTAGTTTAATTATGCTTACTCTCGTTGCAGGGCAAAGGGAAATCTCTTTTGCCTAAGTTCTAATATAAAAAAATTTGATAAACTTAACATTCATGCAAAATCTGGTGTGAGTATTACTTAAGAATAGGCTATGTCTAACGGCAATCAAGCATTTTCAGTGTTGGGAATACCAGTTCATGTGATGGCTGACTATCCAGGCTGGTTGTTAGAATGCCTGCACACAGGCAGAGGAACTCATGTCGTAACGCTCAATGCAGAAATGACTATGCAGGCAGAGCGAAATCAATTATTAGCTCAGGTGATTAAAAATGCTGAACTGGTGATTCCAGATGGAGCTGGAGTTGTTCTGTATTTACGATGGCTGTTATGGCAAAAAGTGCAGCGGTTTCCAGGGATTGAATTAGCAGAAAAACTTTTGCAAGCACTTGGACAACAAAAGACAGGGACAAAGATATTTTTCTATGGAGGAGCGCCTAGAGTGGCGGCAAATGCGGCAGATTTTTGGCAGCAGCAAATTCCAGATTTGAATATAGTCGGCACTCACTCAGGCTACCATTCTCCAGAAGAAGAAGCACAATTGCGACAAACTCTGGCTCAATTGCAGCCACAAGTGATTTTTGTTGGTTTGGGAGTGCCGCGTCAAGAGTTATGGATTGCCGAAAACCGCCATTTGTGTCCCCAAGCAATTTGGATTGGCGTTGGTGGTAGTTTTGATATTTGGTCGGGAACTAAAACTCGCGCTCCCGCCTGGTTAGGAAATAATAATTTGGAATGGTTGTATCGCCTTTATCAAGAACCTTGGCGCTGGCGGCGGATGTTGGCTTTGCCAGCGTTTGCTGTGAAAGCGTTTGTTTATCGTTTGACAGCAAGAGGTGCAATTAGTTAAGAGTGGAGCAAGTGGCGTCATAGGGCATGGGTATGGGGATGAAGAGACGTGGCGTGGCGACGCAAAAAAAGATCAAATACTATCTCTGTGTAAGACTGTCCCCGTGCCCAATGCCCAATGCCCAATGCCCTATGCCCTATGCCCAATTCTGGGCGTTATTACTTAGTAAGTATTAAAGTCTTGAAAAATTTTTAAATTTTCTTTGTTGAAATTTAAATTCCCAGGCGAAACCTGGGAATCCTTATTTTGGGGAGAATGTCACCTCTAAGCAGTCAAACTGTTTAGTTGTGGGTATGAGGAAAATTTAACAATGCCAGTATTAACAACTCAAGTTAAGAAAGACTTTTCCGTTCGTGGAGAAGACAGTGAAACTCAACAGCACGGTAGCAATACCACAACTAAAATACAATTGCAATCTGTAAGCAAGACTTATGCTAACGGCACTCACGCCTTATTAAATGCTGACCTTGAGGTCAAAAAGGGAGAATTTCTGTTTATCACGGGGCCAAGTGGTTCTGGTAAATCAACGCTCTTGAAACTGCTGTATGGCCAGGAGTTTCCTACACAGGGAGAAGTAATTGTTGATGGATGTAATGTAGCCGATTTGCGGGGCGATCGCTTGTCATTATTGCGGCGACGAATTGGTATTGTGTTTCAAGACTACAAACTGATTAACCAACGAACAGTAGCAGAAAATGTCACTTTTGTGCTGCAAGCTCAAGGGTATACCCGTAAAGAAATTCAACGACGTTTAGAACCAACCTTAAAGCTAGTAGGTTTGCTGAGTAAAGCTGACTGCTTTCCAGATCAACTGTCTGGAGGAGAACAGCAACGGGTGAGTATTGCCCGTGCGATCGTTGGTACACCACCCCTACTGTTGGCCGATGAACCTACTGGAAATCTCGATCCCGATAATTCCTGGCAAGTAATCCAGATTCTCCAGAAGTTAAATTCCTTTGGGGCTACGGTAATTGTCACCACCCACGATGAACAATTGGTACGGCGGTGCAATCATCCGGTAGTGCAAGTTCGTAATGGAACGTTGTCTCGAAAATAGTTATTTGTCATTAGTCATTGGTCATTAGTCATTTGCAAAGGACAAAGGACAAATGACAAAGGACAAATAACTAATAAACGTGGTGTTTGACTTTTGATGATACGGGTACGAAAGGTATTGCTGTTTTCAGGGGTAGCACTTGTAGGCGATCGCAGGCTTGTAAACTCTTAAAAGCTGCCTCTCGCACTACAACTTCTTCCTCTCGACTGAGTAGGAGTTGCAAGCATTGGACAATATCTTGCTGCACTGAAGAGTCAACTCGCTTACGGCTGATGAATTTACTTAGTTGACCTAGAGCAATCAACCGCTTCAATGGATCTTTTTCTGTTAAATTCATCAACAAGCGATCGAGGTGGTCTTCTTCTCGATTTTCAGAGAAGTTGACAATTTGCCATACCAATAAAATTAAGGTTAACAGGGTTCCCACAGCTTGCGCGATCGCACCAGCAGCAATCCAGTGACTGTGAGAGTCGACCCATATTGCCGCTGCCATGTAAGTGCTGACAGTAGCGATACCACCACTGATGACTGCTAAAACTAACCGACGATTTGAACTATTTAAGAACTTACGTATTTTAGACCAGCGCAATTGCCAGTCCCACTCTTGCATTGAGTAAACCAATACCATTACTCCAATGCCGATAAAAAGAGCCAATAGCAGTTTCCAGTTCCACAACAACATGGCAATGATAATTGTCAGGAACCCAAGAAAGCCCCCAGGGCCAGAGAAACGTTTAAATGTTTGCTGCTTTATGGCTCCCTTTGTCTTGAATTTTGGAAGCGACCAGTTCCAGTTGGGGATTTGGTTGATCAATTGCTGCCAAGAAGACGAAGCCTGTGCCACAGTGTTTACCTACTTGATTATGAAATTACTTATTGTATAAGTTTTACTATGGATGAAGAAAGAATGAAGGCTCAAATCACAAAATGCCCGATTTTATAGACAGATAGTAGACTAATACAGCACAGCGCCAATTAACATACCATTTTCAATCGCTCAGAGCAAGGGCATTTTGTACGTAAGTCTTAATTAAAGACAAAAACGAAAGTTATCAAGGGTGAATTGCCCATCAAAAGTACAAAAGGTAACGCTGCAAATGTTATTCACATTTATAGATAATAAGGTATTGGGGGAAATTGCCGAATCGGAATTGGCAAGATTAGAGCCTGGTAGTGCAGTTTGAGCGAGTAGTTGCCGATCGCGATCGTAAGCGGAAAGCACTAGCCGTTGCGAACTAGTCACAAAGGCGCTAACCGAGTTCACGGGACGCAAGAAAGTAGCTTCTAAAAATCCGCTTTTGGGCGCTCCCATTAAGACTATTAGCCCTGAATAGGTTGGAAATGCTGGATTTGATGGCTGTATTGCTAGACAATTGTGAAAAATGACTCCCCAACGTTCATATTGGCGCTCTACCGCTTCAAAACACTTCAAGTCTTCTAAATCTAAACAAATACAAGTAGGTACAGTAAGTCTGGTAACATCAAGAGCTGGTTCGACCTCACCCCGCCTAGCTGAAGCTTTAATTTCGTTTTGTATATTCAAGTTGTCAAGCGCAAATTTAGCGTCTTCAATCGTTGGTAGTTTATTTGATTGAAGAGTAGCCTGCTTTACCATGACATCCCGCCTTACTATTACTTAGATAAAAATTAGATTAGTTATACATCAAAAGCTGTGTTTTCTACATATATAAGTAGAATTAACAGCTTATTTAAATAAGCGTTTTAACTATTTTTGACGTGTTGACGCTCAAAATTATTTATCGGTTTTTTGATAGACTACCATAAAAACTTATGCTGGATTCACGCTGGAGCGATCCTCGCTACCATGAAAAACCCTTATAAAACAGTAATTTCAACGTTCCGTTACTTTATTTTTATGAAAAAAAGCACCAAATCTTTACAAGTAATCCAGTAATTTTATATCTACTTAATCTGACGCTAGCGAGAAGTTTGAGAGTGATTGGTTCGCTGATAATAACAATGAGTGGGGAGTTTGAACTAGACACATGAACAGTGCTGAGTTAAAAGACTGCCTATAAAGGACGTTGCTCTTACTAAGTACACAAATATTAAGTGCTTTTTAATTTACTCAGCACTGAATGCGGTAAACATCTAGGGTGACTAAAGGGGAGGCGGAGAAATTATCGAATCTTCTCTTCGTGCGCCTGCACCCCAGGTATCGTGTCTTACTTGTGCCAACGAATCACTACAGTCAACAAAAAAACTTATGCTTCAACCACTAGGATTTGAACAACGCTCTATAAATACCTCACTAGGTAGAATGGTATATTATACTGCTGCTGGAGCGCCTTGGGAGGATAATGTGACTGCCAAAGACGATCGCGAAACTTTGGTATTCCTGCACGGTTTTGGTGGTGGGTCTTCTGCTTATGAGTGGTCGAAAGTTTATCCGGCTTTTGCGGCTGAATATCGGGTTATTGCGCCAGATTTGCTCGGTTGGGGTAGGTCTGAACATCCGGCACGGAGTTATAAAATTGAGGATTATTTGATTACGATTCGGGAGTTTTTCGAGCAGACTTGTACTGGGCCAGTAACAGCGATCGCTTCTTCTTTGACCGCAGCATTTACAATTCGGGTAGCAGCAAATCATCCTGATTTATTTAAGTCTTTAATTCTTACTACCCCCGCCGGACTTTCTGACTTTGGCGAAGACTACTCTAGGAGTTTTTTTGCCCAGTTAGTTAGCGTTCCCATTGTCGATCGTTTACTTTACAGCACTGGAATTGCTACTAGTGGTGGTATTCGCAGCTTTTTAGAACAACGGCAATTTGCTCAATCCAATCGAGTTTACGAAGAAATTGTAGATGCTTATCTAGAATCTGCCCAACAACCTAATGCTGAGTATGCAGCACTGTCCTTTGTACGTGGCGATTTGTGCTTTGATTTATCCCTTTACATTCAACAATTAGTCACTCCCACTGCGATTATTTGGGGACAAAAGTCGCAATTTACAGGCCCCTCAATTGGTCGCCGCCTTGCTGAAATCAATCCCTTAGCGATCCGATTTTTTCAACAGTTGGAAGATGTCGGATTGACACCACAGTTAGAATTGCCAGCAGTGACAATTGGGTTAATTCGCAAATTTTTGCCTTTGCTTAATTAACATGAGTAGTAGAGACGCAAAATTGGACTGGGCTTTGCCTTGCTTTCCTAACGCGTCTCTACATTCTTTTTCAGCAGATGTTTAATAAGATTTCTAGAGAAAATATTATCAACAAAAGTGATATACTATTTGTCTTTCAATCTGATATCAATGACAGTTGCATTGAAGTTGTAGTTAAAGCCTTCTAACTCAAATGGCATCCCAATTTTCACTTTACTGTTACCCAAAACTGGCCCGCTTTCAGTAACTTGGGCTTTACCATCTAAAGTCAAAAGAAAATCTGCACTATAATTGTTTCTTTTTGGATCTGGCAGTTCTTTAACAGTACCATCCGGTTGGAAGACATTGATTGTTCTAGGTAGCTGTTGAATAGATTTAATTTCAATCTGTCCGTATGGCTGATTGCGGATAATCACATTGGTTTTCCCACCCTTTTTTAAACCATTGTCGATTAATTTTTCCGGGTCGCGTACATTCAAACCACGAACTACTAAGTCTACTTCTATGGGTACTGTTTTCGCGCCAACTTGGGCAACAGAACCAGAAGTGCCAGGAAAAATAAAGATGCCAAAGATAACTAGCAAAATTACCAGTAAAGCACCTAAATCTAGGAGATTGATTTTGCCAAACAAGCGACCTTTTGAATCTAAAATAGCCATAAAAAGTTTTCCGAGTTAATAACGAAGTAATGGATTGTAGCTAGAAAGTTTACGATGGAAACAGTAATTTTCCCTATTTGGTAATAACTCAAAGTATTCAAGGGTTGCAGTTATGCGACAGTTTATCACGAGTTCGTAATTTCTGAAGAGTCGGCAGCTAACCCTGAAAATTTTACCTGTTATAGCAGATTTCAAGGAAAGTAAGGTACACAAGCTCGCGTCTGTTACCCATATATAAAGCGTGTTTGACTCTTGAATTCTGAATTCTGCTGTAATACTTACGCGCCTAGAAAGTAAAATCTAGTGTTTAGGGCTATCTCTAGAGAGAATCTCTAGCCTCCCGCAGTTCGGTCGATTTGAGTCAAGATTATCTGTATAACAACTCCTTTGATATTGAGTTAAGAATGCAACTTAGAATACTCTAAATCCGTCTCATAATTTGTCCCCTCATTTTATGTTCTTCCAAAATAATCTTCAAAGCGTATTATGTTCAATTGGAAAGGTTTTGCTGCAAATTACCGTGTATGGCGGCGTCGCTGGTTTTATCCCCTAATTTCAGTGGTAGTCGCCCTGAGTCTGTGCCTGAGTACACCCCTGCCTGGAAGAACTTTAGATTTCTTACCTCTTTTACTCCAAGGAGTTCAGGCATTTCAGCTTTCTAATATATCCCCTAATCAAGAAGTTGATCTTGGTAAGCAGATTAATCAGGAATTGGTCGGCAGTCAAGTCCGACTTTACCGCAATCCCGAAGTGAATCGTTATGTAGAACAAGTTGGTCGGCGTTTAGCAGCGAATAGCGATCGCCCCGATCTCCCCTATACTTTTCAAATAGTTGAGGATGACGCTATTAACGCCTTTGCGACCTTGGGCGGCTATGTATATGTCCACACGGGTTTGCTGAAAACCGCAGACAATGAAGCGGAACTAGCAAGTGTACTCGCCCATGAAATCGGTCACATTGGCGGGAAACACGTAGTCAAGCAAATGCAGCAAAAAGCCCTCGAAAGCGGTCTATTAACGGCGGCTGGCTTAGATCGAAATTCCGCAGTGCAAATTGGTGTACAGATAGCGCGAGACTTACCACGCAGTCGTAAAAACGAATTTGAGGCCGATCAAAGAGGACTACGAACTTTGACACGTACTGGTTATGCCCAGTCAGCAATGGTCTCTTTTATGCAAAAGCTGCTGAAAAAGGGTGGTTCCAGTCCGACATTTTTGAGTACACACCCCGGAACCAGCGATCGCATTGATGCCCTCAGACGTGCAATTAACTCTCAACCTAGTAATGGAAAATCTGGCTTGGATAATGCTAGTTATAAAGCAAATATTCGACCATTAGTAAGGTCTTGAGGAAATTGGGCATGGGGCATTGGGCATGGGGCACTTGTACTGAGCGTAGCCGAAGTATGGGGCATTGGGCATGGGGCACTTGTACTGAGCGTAGCCGAAGTATGGGGCATTGGGCGTTAGGAGTGCTGAGTGCTGTTAGCGGTAGCGGGGCGTTTAGCCCGTGCTGAGTTAGGAGTTAGGAGTTTTGTTTATCTCCTTGTCCCCTTGTCCCCTCATCTCCCTCATTTCAAACATTGCTCAATTCCTATTGCGGCGATCGACTTTAATTTTGGCTGGATCGACTGTACTTACAACCTCTTCTAAAGGCAGGGTACGGATATAGTTTTTAAAGATATTAACTTGATAAACCAACTGATTTGTGACATCTAGTCCAGTCAACCAGCCACTGCGGGGATGATAAGCGCCAGTATCTATGTCTAGCCATCCCTTTCCTTGTGCCAGTTTACCAGGAGAAACACCCGGCAGGGTAAAGGTAATGGTGTGACCGATGATAATTTGTTTATCTGGAAAGTAGGGTTTTTCAATACTGTGAAATTCCTCTCGTATCCAGCACAGTTCATCGGCAGTTTGTTCTGTCACAGATTTGGAAGGGTCAACACCAGCATGAGTTAACCAAATATCTCCCAAGTCAATGTATGTAGGCAAAGCTTTTAACCAATCCAGATGGTCATCAGGAATGGGAGCCTCTTGGTAACTGGCCACGGTAGCTTGCCCTCCCCCAAACAGCCATGCTTGCATGGTCGAGGAGGAAGTCCTTTCATTCGTCAGAATGCTTAATAACATCTGCTCATGATTTCCCAACAAACATGGGTAGTTATTTTGTTTGACAAAATTAACTACTTGTGCGCTATGAGGGCCGCGATCGATTAAGTCTCCCAGAAAATAGACTCGATCTTCTGACGTGGGGGCGATCGCCTCCAACAGTGTCATTAAACCTTCATAGTGTCCATGCACATCCCCAATTACAATTCGTCTGGGGCTAATTTCGCTCATTGTCTCTTAGCTGCAATAGTTTTGGCTAATACTTCTGCTACAGTTTACGCTGTCTGGTTTCCGCAATGAAAGGTAAAAATACTGGATAATGCTTATTTTAATTTAATTTTTGTACCAGTAATAAACTTAACTTATCAAATATATACAACAGCAATTGTTTTTCAGATATAACTTATAATAACGATGGCGTAAGACTAGCTTTTTCTGCTAATTTAAACTACTTAGCCGAGAATTTAGGCTCTTGCCATATTCATCATTTTTAAGTTCACAATGTCTAATGGTTTTTCTGCTGAAATTAGTTCGCGCATCTGCAAGCACATGAATGACGATCATGCTGATGCTGTAGTTATTTATGCTAAAGCTTTTGGTGGTGTCACAGATGCGAATGCAGCCGAAATGCTGTCAATTGATGCACAGGGTATGGATTTAACAGCGCAAGTAAATGGGGAAACTGTACCAGTTCGCATTCAATTCGATCGGGTTTTAGTAGATGCCGAAGATGCTCATCAAACTTTGATTGCAATGGTGAAGCAGGCGCGGGTTCAGGCTAAATAAGAAATGACAAAGTAATTAATACTAAATCTGCGATACATTTAATCGCAGATTTTTGTACATATATACGAATCCGATTTGATTTCTGAACTGATTTGCGTAGGTAGGCAATAGGCAAGGGGAAAGAAAGCTTCCTAGTTGTACTGAGTTTTTTCAGAAATAAAATACTAGTTCTATAGCAATACTGAATCATTTGTGAAAAACAAAATCCCCGACTCTGTAAAAGTTGTCGGGAATCTGTGGCTTGGTTAAGCTTAGAGGATGTTTTAAAAGTCATGATTAATGTATCAAATATTTCTTTACCCCACCCTAACCCTCCCCTTATAAAGGGGAGGAAACCGGATTTTCTTGTTTCCCACCTTTATAAGGGGGGATTAAGGGGGGTAAGAATTCGATTAAAGTCACAGCTAACTACTTTTAAAACATCCTTTTAGAGTCAAAGCTGTGTTATGTCGTAATTAGTGTAAATACTCACCCTGCCAGCCGATACATAATCACTTTTCCTTTCCAATTTTCTTCTACAAATACTAGATGCTCACCATTGGAACGCCGAAAAGCGCGAATACCGTAGGGTATATCAATCCAGCCACTTTCGCTGCCAACTTCTGGGCCTGGTTTTAACTGTTGTACTTGCGCTCCCGTCTTGGCATTGTAGACATATACCTCTGCGGTTTTGACTGTCACGGCAAATACATAGTCTTCCGTCACACTGATTGCTGCTGTAGACACTTCACGCTTCCCGGTGCTGTCATAGGGAATTACAATCCGCCACTTGGGAGTACGATTTCCTTTACTCCAATTGTCAAAACGGGCAATCTCAGATCCAGCAACTCCAGCATCGTCACTAAATGCAGGGCGATCTACCGTAAAACCTGACAAAAACATACTATCTGTTTCAGGGAAATATTCGATCCGGCGCAAGTCGTTAAATATTTTGGGAGTAGTTTGCTTTTCCATCGAACTATAACTGTAGATGGGGTTGCCTTTAGGATCTATTCCCTGTAAAGAATAATGTCGAATGCCATCTTCTGTTCGCAAAGCTTTCCAAACATCTCCTTTGCTGTCTACCCACCAACCGCCGAGATAAGGATAATCTTTACTGCGATCGTATTCGTTCTTTTCAAATTTGCCATTACCGTTGCGATCGCGCCAGATCCATTCTCCTTTTTCTGGTTGATGCGGTGGCCAATTTCCGGTGATAAATGGTTTATCTGCGCTATTAGTACCAACAAACATGCCGGCGGGTATGGCGACTTTACCATCTGTGGCGGAATTAAAACGATAGATTTGCAGAAAGCTGTTATACATATCTGTGAGGAACAAAAACGGCTTCCCTTGGATGCGGCGAACAAAGGTTCCATCTGGCGATGTATGCAGACGTGGATCTTGAGGATATTTGAAAGGATTTAAGGTGTAGGCTTTGTAATTCCATTGCTTACCAGCAGTCTTACTGTAATCCATCAGATAGTGTTCTTGTTTGGTGAATAAATCGATACCATCAGTTTTAGGATCGGCATCTGCATTATCGACGAATATCAATCCCAGCGATCGCCACATTAGTTTTCCCGATGGCGAAAATTTCCGCAAATCTGTTCCTGATTTGTTGAAACCATTACTATTTATATAAATATTGCCTGAAGCATCTGTACCAACTCCGGTAAGTCCGTAAAGTTTCAAATCTCGAACTTCACCAGGAACTCCTGCATAGATACCACCTTTAGAACCAAAACTATTCACCTGCACTGGCCGATCTTTGATCTCATAAGTCAACATTTGCTGACGCGGGCCATTTTCTGCTACTAACAGCTTACCTTGATGATTAATAGCGATCGCAGTTGGTTCGACGATATCTGCAATCTGTTGGGGCAATTGCTTTCCACTTTGGGAATAATGTAAAATTTTTGCAGGTTTACTACCATTTTTGCTTTGAATAATCCACAGATTTTTTTGTGGATCGATAGTTATTGCTCCCGGATTAGCAACGGCAAAGCTGCGAAGTTTCTTCATCGTATCAGTATCATAAACACGAATCTGGTTAGCAGCAGAATCACTTACATACAAATCGCTTCCCACAGTTGCTAATCCAGTAACTTCACTTTTAGTACTGGTAATCAACATACTTTTATCCCAACCACGCCCATTCGGAAACGGCGCGGGTTTTCCTGATAAATCATAGCGTCTAACGCTATACCAAGTTGTTCCTTCTGGTGGATAATCTTCTTTTGTATCGCCCCTCGAACCTTGAGTCATGGCAATGTAAACATATTTACTATTTGCGGTTACAGCTTTGCCACCGCCACGACTCCAGCCGTGAGTATCCCCAAGGGCAGCAATAACCTTACCATCTTTATATATTCCTGCCTCCATTGCCGCCTCATCCCAATGACTGTTGGTATAAACTGTGCCATCAGGAGCAACATACATGCCCTCAATATTGTTTTGTACCCGCAGATTTCCACTACCAATAGTGTTACCTATCCACGATGTTTTGTAGTTCAGCGCGGCTGTTTGAGTATTGTTTTGTACCCGCAGATTTTCACTGCCAATAGTATTACTTATTGGCGACATTTTGTGTGTAAGTATGGGTATTTCAGTATTGTTTTTTACCCACAGATGTTGGCTGGCAATAGTATTATTTGTTGACGAGATTTTATGTTTAAGCGGGTGTATTTCAGTATGATTTTGTACCCGAATATTTTCGCTGCCAATAGTATTATGTGTAAGCGTGCGTGTTCCAGTTGTCGCCCAGTCTGTTGTCATTCCAAGGGTAGTAACAATAACTCCAATAGTCAGACTGAGTAAAAAGTTGAAAGTTTTATTTCTTTGTAAATATTTAGTATTAGATAATTTTTTGATGTGCTGATTGAGATAATGACGGAGTTTTTTGAACTGCGTCAGTAATTTATTTGTCATATAATTTTCAGGTTTTAATTATTTATATACAATCATTGTTTATGAAATCCGTAAAAAAATACAACTATTTTTAAGTGGTTAATATCCGGTCTATGTTTGGGTTGCAACAAAAATGGATATAGTCGAGCAAAGGTATTAATATTTACTTATTTTTATATCATAATAGTAAGCATGAATACAAAAATTTTCTATATTTCTTGCTTTATACCAGCTTTGCTTTCTCCCTATATAGCATTCATATTTCTGAATTGATAGGTATCATATATAGCTATATCAGTGTTATCTGGTTAATAAAAATACAGGTTTAAATCCTTGTTGACGTTGATATATAAATAGTTTATAAATTGGTTTTATATACAAAAATTATTATTGGTAATGTGTACTCATAAATTCTATTGATTCAGGTTTAGATACAGATGTAAAAGTGCAGAGATATGCGCTTGTTTTAGTATATTTATAGGCGATACATAGTGGAAAATAAACTAGAAAACTTTACTTCATCATCTGCATCTATTCTCACTCTGGGATTAGGCTGGTTTCCCAAAAGTCCCGGAGGACTAGAAAGGTATATTTACGAACTAACTCATAAATTAGCAGCAAATCAAGACCAGATTGAATTATGTGGAGTCGGTCTACCAGAGACTGAGATAAATTCGCCCATTAAGCTGACTAACTTAGCGAGTCCCGATAGTGCTATTTGGCAAAGATTATGGTCAATTCGCACGAATTTCCAGAAAACAAGAACTAGCAAACCAGATGCTATTAATTTGCACTTTGCATTATACAGCTTTCCGATTTTAGATATTTTGCCAAAGGGAGTACCAGTTACTTTTAACTTTCATGGCCCTTGGGCTTCTGAAAGTCAGCAAGAGGTAGTTAATAAAAATCTCAGTCTTTTAATCAAGCACTGGTTAATAGAAAAAAACACTTATAATCGTTGCGATCGCTTCATTGTTTTGAGCAAAGCATTTGGGAAAATTTTACACGATCGATATCAAGTACCGTGGAGCAAAATTAATATTATTCCCGGTGGAGTTGATATTAACTGGTTTCAACCAAATTTATCACCCCAAGAGGCTTGTGCAAAGCTAGGCTGGCCTACTAATCGCCAGATTATATTTACATCACGCCGCTTAGTGCATCGAACGGGAGTTGACAAATTATTGCAAGCTCTAGCTATAATTAAGCCCAGAATACCAGATGTTTGGCTAGCGATCGCAGGTCGCGGTCACATTCAAGCTGCACTACAACAACAGGCTACAGAATTAGGACTAGAAGACAACGTTAAATTTTTAGGTTTTCTTCCTGATGAACAATTACCTATAGCTTATCAAGCTGCTGAATTGACTATTATGCCTAGCCAATCTTTTGAAGGATTTGGATTAGTAATAGTTGAGTCTCTAGCCTGTGGTACTCCTGTTTTATGTACTCCAGTTGGGGGAATGCCAGAAATTTTATCAGAATTTTCACCCGATTTAATTACTACTTCAACAGAAGCATCAGCTATTGCCGAAAAATTAGAGCAAGTGCTTTTGGGTAATCTCCCCATACCTTCACAATCGGCCTGTCGCCACTATGCTACCACACACTATGACTGGAATCAAATTGCCCAGCAAGTACGGAATGTTTTATTAACTTAAACAAGTAATTTGAAGAAATTATAGGGGCACTACATGAGCCAAGTTAGATAAAATAGAGGTTTAATGAAAATACTTTTCTTAGATCAAAGCGGTAAACCAGGCGGTGCCGAATTATGTTTAATAGATATTGCTAAACCTTATGGCGATCGCGCTTTAGTAGGTTTATTTGCAGATGGCCCATTTAAACATTTACTACAACAAAATTATATCCCAGTAGAAGTTCTCGCAACTCAAGCAATCCAAGTTCGCAAAGAAAGCAGTTTGCTACAAGGATTCAAGAGTTTGGGACAACTTGCACCTTTAATTACTAAGGTAGTTAAAAAAGCGCGTGAATACGATTTAATCTATGCCAACACCCAAAAAGCATTAGTTGTCGGTGCGTTGGCAAGTTTTTTCAGTCGTCGCCCTCTGGTTTATCACTTACATGATATTCTTTCCAAAGAACATTTTAGCCCAACTAATCTTCGTATTGCTGTTAACCTAGCTAATCGTTTTGCATCATTAGTAATTGCTAATTCTCAAGCTAGTCAATCTGCCTTTGTACAAGCAGGAGGACGCCCAGACATCATCGAAGTTGTTTATAACGGCTTTAATCCCAAAAATTATCAAACTGATGAGTCTGACATTCAGAAATTACAGCAAAAGTTAGGATTAGAAGGGAAATTTGTCGTTGGACACTTTAGCCGTCTTGCACCTTGGAAAGGGCAACATATTTTAATTGATACCCTTGCGAAATGTCCGCATAATGTAATAGCAATTTTAGTGGGTGATGCACTGTTTGGCGAACAAGATTATGTCCAACAGTTGCACCAACAAGTTCGTGAATTGGAATTAGAAAATAGAGTCAAATTTTTAGGATTTCGTTCTGATATTCCCCAGTTAATGGCAGTTTGTAACTTGGTGGCACATACCTCTACTTCACCAGAACCTTTTGGTAGAGTGATTGTAGAGGCAATGCTATGTGAAAAGCCTGTAGTTGCAGCCAAAGCTGGAGGTGCAATGGAATTAGTAGAACATGGACTTAATGGTTTTTTAGTCACACCAGGAAAACCCCAGGAACTTGCACAAGTAATTACTACCTGTTTACAGGAGACGGAAATAACTGCAAATATAGCTAAGAATGCCAGGATTACTGCTAGTGGGCGTTTTGATATTGCAACTATTAATCAGCAAATTTTCCAACTGCTGTCTGATATCATGTCCGCTTAAATAGACATAATACCCATGCTAACCCCACCCAGCTAAAGCATAGCTTTTACTTTCTTCCTCACTTGCAAAGGGGTGCTTTTATGATTGATAATTAGACGGGCATAATAATATTAAAAATTAGTACAGCCTTGCACAAGTTTGCAGCGAATCGAATTTAAAAACTTTGCCTTAGTGTGCGAATATTTACACCAAGTTGCTGTATTTAGCAATGCTCTATGTCATATAAATAGTGTAATTCAGAACACTGACTAGAAAAAACTCTATCTTATATTGTTATTTCTATAAATGATACAACAGAAATACATTTAACAATCTTCTGCGACTTTCAACTACCCACATTTGGTAGATAAAAAGATTTTGCTGACCATAACGCTGTATTATCAAAATACATCGCAATACACAACACCCAAGGCAAACGCATCTAAATTACTCTCGATCGCAACCAAGGTTAAGAACCAACGACAAAATCAGCATTTCTCATTTGGTTTAGTTTCCAAGACTCAAAGCAATATCTACGACAGGCTGTGACGCTCCTGCGGACGCTCGAGTACTCGCTACCGCTTCCTAACGCTAACGCTACGCTATCAGTGACGCTAAATTTATGTCAATAAGCGGGGATTAATGCGACTATTTTCGAGCCATTGAGAATAAAATCCTTTTGTTGACATGATGCGTTTGCCCTGACACAAGACCGAATCAAACAGATAAGGAACACAAATATTATGCCTTCAACTACAACTTACGCTTACGATGCTGCTGGCAATGTGATATCTGAGAAGATAGACAACAACAGTGATGGGATAATAGACTCAGTTATTACCTACCGCTATAACCAGACATCCTTTAGCGAAGACAACAATGGCGACGGCATAGTTGATTATGCCGAAACCTCTACTTATGATGCCAACGGCAACAAAACATCCGAAAGCCAGGACTACAGCGGCGATGGCATAGTTGATTATGTCTATACCTCTACTTATGATGCTAACGGCAAGTTGACATCGTATAGCGGTGACATCAACAACGATGGCATAGTTGATTTTGTCTCAACCTATACTTATAATGCCAAGGGCAAGCGGACATCCTTTAGCTCTGACATCAACAACGATGGCATAGTTGATACAGTCGAAACCTCTACTTATGATGCCAACGGCAAGTTGACATCCTTTAGCAATGACTCCAACGGCGACGGCATAGTTGATTTTGTCTCAACCTCTACTTATGATGCCAACGGCAACCGGACATTCTTTAGCGAAGACTCCAACGGCGACGGCATAGTTAATATAGTCGAAACCTTTACTTATGATGCCAACGGCAAGTTAACATCCAAAAGCGGTGACTACAACGGTGACGGCATAGTTGATTATGTCGAAACCTCTACTTATGATGCCAACGGCAAGTTGACATCTACGGAAAGCTTCAACGGCGACGGCATAGTTGGTAGAGTCTTAAGCTATACTTATGATGCCAACGGCAACCGGACATCCTTTAGCGAAGACTACGACGGCGACGGCATAGTTGATAATGGCTACACCTCTACTTATGATGCCAACGGCAAGTTGACATCCTCTAGCTATGACAACAGCGGCGACGGCATAGTTGATTATGTCTCAACCTATGATGCCAACGGCAACCAGACATCCTATAGCCGTGACGACAATGGCGACGCCATATTTGATTATGTCTCAACCTCTACTTATGATGCCAACGGCAACTTGACATTCTCTAGCGAAGACAACAATGGCGACGGCATAGTTGATTTTGTCACAATTGATAATACTTATGATGCCAACGGCAAGTTGACATCTTCTAGGCGTGACAACAGCGGCGACGGCATAGTTGATTATGTCTCAACCTATACTTATGGACGCACATCCGCCAGTTATGACTTCAACAACGATAGTGTAACTGATGCAGTTGGCATCTACAGCTACGATTTGAGCGGCAAGCTGATTTCACAGAAAATTGACAACAATAATGATGGTATCTTTGATCGAGTGACTGCCCTAAGTTACGATGATAACAACAGACTAGCTGCACAGCTAGCTGACCTCAACAATGATGGCATCGCTGAGGAGATTACCACTTACAACTACGATGCCAATGGCAAAGTAACTAGCGCAGATATTGACAGCAACAGTGATGGCACTACTGATGCAGTTGCCACTTATCTGTATGATGCCAATGGTCAACTGATTAGCAAGACCACCACAGAAGGAACTGTGCCAAACCAAAGCTTAAATGGTGGCAATGGTGCAGACACGCTCACTGGTGCGGCTGGTAACGATCAAATTAAAGGCAAAAACGGTAACGATCAACTCCTTGGATTAGCCGGAAATGACAAACTAGTTGGTGGTCATAGTAATGACATCCTTAAGGGTGGCGCTGGCCGTGATACCCTCACAGGAGATTGTGGCGCTGATAAATTTGTGTTCAATAGTCTGAGTGATTCGCTGCTGTCTGGCTTTGATAAAATTACTGATTTGAAAATCGATGAAGATAAAATAGATGGGCTGTATGCAGTTGACGCTACTAATTTAGTTCAACTTGGCACTGTTGCGAGTCTAAATCTTTCCGATGTACAGCAGATATTGAGTGCAACTGCTTTTGTGGCTAAAGGTGCGGCAACTTTTACCCTTGGTACAGAGAATAAGGGGCAGACTTTTTTGGCACTCAATGATAACACTAATGGATTCTCTGCCCTCACGGATGCTGTGATTGAAATTAGTGGCTACAAAGGTAACTTAGCCTCCTTAGCAGTTGTCTAATCATACTACGGTTCAGGTGTGACTATAAACCAACTAATTCACGAGATTCAAAATCAGAAAGTTGTTGAGCGATCGCTAATCTTGCTTCCAACTTAGCTACACTAAACTGGTTACGCAGATATTCCAAATGGGCGATGGCATTTGCTTTCTCGACAGTTAATCGAATTTGGGTGTCTATTGCTTTCTGATATTCCTGATTCACAAGCAACACCTCAAAGCGGCGAGCCTTGCGTTGAGCATCATTTTTCAAATCCATCTCAAAGGCGGCGGTGCGGTCTGCATTGCCTTCAAATCGGTTAACTTGGTGCTGCACTGCCATCAACTGAGAATCTATTTCATTAGCCCGTTGGGCAGCTTGTGCGATCGCAGCTGGATAATGACTCAGTTGCATCATTTAATAATTTTCCTCTCAGGTCAATAATGTAGTGTTTAAGTATAAGACTAACCCTTGAATCCATTTACCAAAAGGCTGTCACAGAGCAGTTTTACACTTAAGTCAGCTTGGTAGAAGCTATATATATATTATAGTCCAAATGTATTGAATTAGGGGAGAAAAAGCGATGCCTGAAGTGCAGGTATGCCAATTATTTTCCTCTAATTATTTACAATCATTTTCCTAATTTTTAGCTAAAATAAAGTTAAAATAAACTCTCCAAAATTTTTATCTTTACTCTGTATGAGCTAACTTTTTAAGTTTTTGAAATTAGCTTTAGACAAAGGAGTAAAAATGAATATCGATCGTCATTAATTTCTAGAGATGTCTTTTGAATAACACTATTAATTTTGCCTTTTAAGATTAAGTCCGCCCATATACCCATGACTTATTTAGCCGTCAGACTGAAGTCTGCGGCTAATAAAGTAAGCCTGCATAAGCAGGCTAATTATTTTCTGCTAAATTCTACACTTTAGCTCAAGCTGCTTCCCGCAGTTGTGGTTGTGACGGCACACTCACCTCTGGAAATGAAAGCGAGAGTTGTTCGGCTTGAGGTACTGCCGCTTGCTGCAAAACTTGAACTTCAATATTCACGCTGACCAAATAACTACCTGTATCAGCACCAACTGCTTCGGCAATGAGTTTAGCAATGTCTGGGCGTTTGGCAGTCAGCGGGTCACGTAAAATACACCGATCCCATTCATGCTTGGCAGTCGGATTGAGGTTGAGAATATAATGCTTCATCATCGAACTAACCCTTGAATCCATCTTCCAGAAGGTTTTCACAGAGCCATTATGCATTTGGCTAGGCTTTGTGGACGCTATATCTATTATAGTATATTTGTACTAAATTGGGCGATATCTGAGTCAGAAAGTAGGAAATATATCATGTCTAGCTAATTGCTATATTCCCTAATCTATGCGGAAAGCTCAAAAATCCCTTCGCTCTTTGGTCTTACAACAGTTTTCATGTATTTGAACCACACTTGTCGTAGGGGCGCAAGGCCCATTGGTGTCAACTTAACCCGAAACCCGCTTGGTGACAACGTTTTGCTCTCACCCCCAGTCCCTCTCCCATCCGTGAGAGGGAAACTAGACATTCAATTCCCCTTCTCCTTTGGGAGAAGGGATTAGGGGATGAGGGTGTAAAGGATTTGCAAAACGCCTGTCTGATATAGTTTTCGGCTTAAGTTTACACCAATGAAGGCTTTGTGCCCTTAGCGCGGGACACGATTAAGCCGTTCCACATTTAACTTGCATAATTAGCGTAGGCTTTTCGGTCTATGCCACAAGAGTTATATAAATAAATTAGATGTCGTTTAGCTTATAAATCATTCGTAAAAGCGTATAGGTGTGTCTTAGCTATATTCCCGTGCTACATCCAATTAGTTAAAGGACTTTTAACAAATAATCAAAGCGCAATGTCTAGGATGGGCAAAGCCAACGCCAAATTTATCTATTCCTTTCTTCTCTAATTTAGTGATGTCTCTAAATTCTTAATCCCAGAAAATCTGCCTATAGGTAAATTCTAATACAAAGGTATTGCAACTAAGCTTACAAAGCAACACCTTATATTTATGTAAATCGCTATATGGTAGATATCTATATTATTGACCTATTTGTAATTGGTCTACTTTTACTGATGGTAACTTTAGGGTCGGGTTGGATTACTCGCTTACCCCTTTCTTTTGCCATCATCTACCTAGTGGTTGGTATTTTTTTAGGCCCTTATGGCTTAGGGCTGATTGAATTACGTCGAGATGACGTTTTTAATACCGAACTGCTGGAGAAAATAACAGAACTTGTCGTGATTATTTCTGTGTTTAGCTGCGGCTTAAGAATTGTTCGGCCTCTAAAATTAGGGGTTTGGGATATTACAGTGCGATTGATTGTATTTCTGATGCCAATTTCAATTTTTGCTCTGGCTGTTGTGGGTAAATTCTTTTTAGGAATGAATTGGGGAGAAGCAATTTTATTAGGAGCAATTCTTGCACCTACAGATCCAGTATTAGCATCAGAAGTACAATTGACCAGTGCAAATGACCAAGATGAGTTGAGATTTGGTTTAACCTCTGAAGGTGGATTAAATGATGCTTTAGCTTTTCCCTTTGTTTATTTTGGTCTTCATGCTTTAAAAGATGACAACTGGGGTAACTGGTTTAAACAGTGGATTACAGTTGATTTAATCTGGGCGATCGCATCTGGCATTATTATGGGAATTGTTGTTGCCAAATCTATAGTTTGGATTGAACAAAAAATTCAAAAACGCCGTCCTGCCGATAAGTTAATGGAAGACTTTACTGCTATCAGTACAATTCTCATAACTTATTCCTTAACAGAAATGGTTAATGGCTATGGATTTTTGGCGGTATTTGTTGCTGGCTTAGTTGTCCAACGCAGTTACAAAAATTCTGAAAAACCGATAGAACAATTAGAATTTGTTGAGCAAATCGAAAAACTACTGGAAGTTGGGACAATTTTACTATTGGGTTCAATATTATTATTGAAACCAATACTCAATTATGCTATGCAATCTGTGTTAGTAATAGTTTTGTTATTCTTGATCGTCAGACCTTTAGGAGTTTGGATTAGCACAATAGGTAAACGTCCTCTAGATTCACGCCGCCGAACCTTCCACCCAGGAACTCGGTTGTTATTTGGATGGTTTGGGATTCGCGGTGTTGGTTCTTTATATTATCTAGCTTATGCCTTTGGTCATGGTTTGAAAGGTGAGGCAGCCGAACAAATTGCTTGGATAACTTACACTACTATTGTAGCCTCGGTAATTGTGCATGGCATTAGTGCAACTCCATTAATGAAGTGGTATGAGCGCAATTTTGCTAACAATAAAAATACTACTCCTCCCACCACAATAGATGAATTTGAGTGAAAATATTTCTTGTATGTAGCGACTTTCAAGACAGTCGCTACAATTTAATTTTCTGAATTTGCTTCAAACCAGAGAGGCGCTTTGATTCTTAAATTCTAATTTCTTTGTAATAAAGCGGTTCAGGTTCAGTCTATATTCCCTATTTTCCTGTCACTTTTTCAATAACTTCTTTCGCTTTTTCACCAAAACTTTCTGGCGGATTTTGTTCTTGTTCAGCCTTCAAATTTCTTTCGTAAGTCTTCTCTATAGTATTAAGATTTTTTGAATCTTTTATTGCTTGCTCATAAGCTTCTTGTCGTTCTTCTTCTTGAATACCAACACCTGGGTCAAATTCGTTAGCACGATTAATTTTTTCTTCAGAATTTGGTTTATACTCTGGAGGTATTAGTTTTAATTCTTCAAGAGTAGTTGCGTGACTAGTTTGCTGAACAAAAATGAAAGAACCTGACAAGCTGATGAAAACCATCAAGCCAACAACCAAAAAGCTTGAACGTAATGCTTGTTTTAAACTTAATAGAATTTTTTGCATGAAAAAAATCTCCTAATCTTTTTGTTATGAGGCTTTTGAGGTAGAAGATAGATTGAATATCTTAGGCTCACAGGCATCCTAAGTGTTTAGGTACAGTTCTTTCTTCTACCTCAAGGTATATTAATTTTTAGCTAGGGTAATCTTATTCACAAGACTAAAATCCCCGACTTCTCTAAAATGTCGGGGATCTCGTTGTTCTGAAATGATTTAGTAGGAGGACAAAATTGTGCCACCTTACCTGTGTACTTTTTTAAAATGATAATCCCTATAGTCAAAGATTGTCGTGCTTACTAACAATACCATCTAGAACTCAACTTTTGGACTAATAGTTCAAATCGACTCAAGTAGACTGATATTTTTACTTTCCGATCGGATAGACACTTATGACCAACTATGATTAATTTTTATTCCTCGGCTTTGCATTACCTCTTCAAATAAATTTGTTGGTAATGCTTCTTCTACAGGAAAAACTCCAGGTTTTTTGAGTTTACCTTCTAGCAATAATTGGGCAATACTACCTGTGCCACAACCAGAAGCCACAGCAGTATTTTCATGCACGACAGTTGAGCAATAAACGGCTGTTTCACCATTTTTCTGCCCTGTAACCTCAGAACGAACTGCTACTCCAATTCCACTAAAATTATTAGTGACATCTGTCATTGAATGGCTGACATGAGACAGAAATTCAATCATGTAACGACGCTGCATTAACCATTTGGGAAAAACGTGTGCCGCAATCCAAGTTAGATGATTATAAAAATCTGGAACGGAACCAAACTTAGTAATTACAGTTTTCACTGATGGGAATGCATGGGGCAGTGTAAAGGTTTCTGGCATATCAAACCAGTAAACTCCGGTGCGTCCATATGGAGGTGGAAACTCAACTACTTCTCTTTCACTATAAGGCTTGATTATTTCCCATTTTCCATCTATCCAAGTCTCAAAAGGATACTGCAACCCAAGAAAAGTTGTCCGCATCACTGTAATGCCAGCACCACCAGAACCAGAAACTAAATAACTTAAATGGATCTTTTCTGGTAGCTGAAATTGTTCAATTCCCTGACGTACCATGCTGTTAGAAATACCAGGAAAAATGCCAGTATTAATAATTGCTGTCACGCCAGCAGCAGCAGCTTTTTCATGATAATTCAGAGCTTTGCTGGTATAAGACCGATGGTCGCTAACATCTAGATAATTAACGCCTTCAGCAATACAGGTTTCGAGAACATTAGTATCTCGATAGTGAAATGGCCCGGCACAATGGATGACTAAATTAGAGTTTGCGATCGCATCTCGCAATTTGTCAACTTCTGCCAAGTCCAATACCAAAAACTGCACTTGTCCTCCTGAAGACAAGCTTACAGCCTTCCCAAACTCCGCAGAACGTCCAGTAATCGTAATTTGAGCCTGCGTATGGGTAGCGAGATCCTGAGCAACACTGCTACCAATCCGCCCTCGTCCACCAAGAATTAAAACGCTGTCTGTCATTACTCCAGCATTCGCAACACTAACTTAATTTCACCAGTTTTGTGTCCTGTTTGCCATCGGTTATAAGTATGACTTACCTTTCAATCAAGGCAGAGTTTTCAATTATAGTTAAATCTGCCTTCTTCACGCCTCAATTTGCCTAACTACTGTTAGCGCTGAATAACTCACCCCAGCAGTACCTTCGCCTGGATGGGTGGAGTCACCAACTAACCACAAATTCTGGATTGGTGTCCGATTGGCGAACCCAAAGGGGCCAAAGGTGGGAATCCTTTGACCGATGCCACCAACTATACCGCGATCGCGGGCTGTGAAATGGGCAAAAGTGCGCGGTGTTGCGGCTTCTTGATGAATAATAGTTTCTGGTTTGAGATAGAAATATTGGGCAAGACGAGCGATCGCTTCTTGGGTAAACTTTTCTTTTAGTCCTTCATAATCACCAGTCTGCCACCACTGTGCGGGATCGACAAATGAAGAAGCAATAATTGTCGCTTTCCCCTCCGGTGCGCGACCATCTCCAGGATGACTGACGGAAACAAATAGGGAATTATTCTCGCCAATGGGGCCATTGACATCATACAGAAATTGCAGGTGGGGAGGACACCCAGGCGGAATTGCGCTGGCATCTACACCCAAATACACCACAAAAGCACCCGATGCTTGGGGCAATTTTTCCACCCGATTTTTATATCCAGATGGCGCTTGTTCTTTCAACAACTGCACCAAATTTTGCACGGTGACGTTGCTAACTATGTGGTCGGCGGCTTCTGTCCAAACTTCGCCAGTTTTCTGATTTCTAATAACAATAGCAGTAGCTTTACCGTTTTCTACTTTGATTTCTTCTACTGTGTGGCGCATCAACAGTTTGCCGCCGTCTCTCTCTAAGGATTGTACCAAGCGATCGCTTAATACTTGCATACTTCCCTGGAGGTGAAACAATCCTTGGGGCAGTTGGGATACACTCAACGCTGTGGCTGCATAAAGTAATGCTGTGTTTTCTGCATCCACCTGGGAGTATAGCTTCAGTTGCAAATCTAAAAAAGTCCTCAATCGCTGGTCATTTCCCAGTCCGCACAACCGTAAAGCATCTCCTACCGTAAACAAGGTGAAGGGTACGGTAATTAATGTACTCGGACGCACCGCCTGAGTTAGCTGCCACAAATCCCATAAATTACGCGGTGGTAGCACCGGGTCGCGTCCTTGAAATTCCCAACTAGCAGCAAATAAAGTTGCCATCAACTGCCAAAACGGTTCGCTACCAGGAAACTGTTTTTGTCGTTCCTCTTGCCATTTCTCCTGGTCGCGCCAAACGTTGATAGGTGTGGTTTCCCCAGGTAAATACACTGCACAAGCAGGGTCGCAAGGCGTTGCTTCCGGTAAATCTATGTCCAATTCTGAGAAAATCCGGTGGTGAATTCCCCCTGGTTCTAACCCCGCCACCTGAGTTGCGCCCACATCAAAGGTAAATCCTTGGCGTTTAAACGTGGAAGCACAGCCTCCCGGTACGAGGGCTTGATCCAAAATTAAGACACTGTAACCCCTATGAGCTAATAATGCCCCAGCAGTCAGTCCACCTATTCCCGCACCAATAACGACGACATGAGAGTTACTTTTGTCAAGAGAAATGCTGGACATTGATTATTTTCTTTAAAATTCTTAATACTTTTACTCATAATTTTACCTTAATCTCAAAGTTCAATGGGGTCGAAGGGTGCTAGTGTACACAAGTCATCGAATTACCCCCTTAATCCCCCCGATATATTGGGGGAAACCGGAAAATCTGGTTCCCTCCCCTTTATAAGGGGAGGGTTAGGGTGGGGTAAATTTACCCCTAAATGCAAGTGAGTAGACTGTTTCAAACTTGTGTATACACCATAGCCTTACTAAGGAGAGGAACAGATTTTGCGTAGCATAACCTTTCTTAAGCTATCTCAGGGGTTGCACGATAAATCTTAAATGGCCTCATCAAAAATTTGTATGTACACGGGGGTTAAGGGGGATCTAAAAGTGCCTATATTCACAGCAAAACACTTTTCAAACAACCTCTTAATTTGACACGCTACCCTAAACCCAAAAAATTTGAAATCAACGGCAATAGATTGCTGCATTGTTCAACCAACTTTGTAGCACTGGGTAAACTAGAAATTGTTCCTTTTAAAATCTTTATAGCCGTTTTCGCCGCCTTTTGCATCGCCCCCTCTTGAGGATTTTTCCCAGCTTCTGCTAAAGCTTTCACTTGTTCTAATGCCTCAGCTTTATCTTCTGGCGGTAAATTTGTATCAGCCTCAATTGCTGCTTGCAATTGCGTCAGCAAGAGATTTTTACAGAGATTTTATACAACTTTACTCTGCAATATTTCGGATTTTGGGAAAATAAAGAAAATACAAAAATTTTGGATGTAATACGCGGTATAAGAGCATGACTGCGTGCCTTTACCTTTGAATGCTTAAGGTATCATCAGCAATATTGAAGTTGGTGTCACCATACTTAAGCTGTAGCTATCAATATTGCAACTGTAGCGGTTCCACAACTTATGGGAGCAACTCCCGAACTTATGGGAGCAACTCCCGAACTTATGGGAGCAACTCCCGAACTTATGGGAGCAGCTCTAAACTTACGGGAGCAACTCCCGAACTTATGGGAGCAACTCCTGAACTTACGGGAGCAACTCCTGAACTTATGGGAGCAACTCCCGAACTTATGGGAGCAACTCCTGAACTTATGGGAGCAACTCCCGAACTTACGGGAGCTGCTAACTCGTAAACGAGGCTATAACATTTTTGAACGCAAAGGAAATACTAGGGTATATCAACAGCAGTTTGTCAGTTAGTTGATACCATCCTGCGAGATGAAATACAAATATTTCCAGTATCGGTGAGAGCAGATTCTAACTTTTTGTAAAGATTGCATAGGAAAGTACGTAAAGTTATTTGCTTGATACAGAGAAATTAATAGAGATTTCCTTTAAAGATGAAATTATATGTCAGTATCAGCTTCTTTAGACCTGTCTAAAACTTTCTTCCTCAACAGCTTATTAGAAGCTAATCAGACAATTTATTTAGATTTCGACGGCAATATCACCTCTGGTACTATCTGGAACACAAGTGAACGTCCGGCTAACATTATCACCCCTGCCTTCGACTTCGACGGCGATACAGCATCCTTTAGCTCGGCTGAACTTGAAAGAATTCAGTATATCTGGCAGCGCGTCGCTGAGGATTTCAGCCCATTTAATGTTAATGTCACAACGCAGGCTCCAGCAGATATTAACGATCTAATTAAGAGCGGTAGTGATGATACTCGCTGGGGGGTGCGTGTTGCGATCGGCGGTAGCAGTTACGATTGGTATGGTGAAAGAGTGGGAGGAATCGCCAAGCGTGGTTCTTTCAACTGGAATAGTGATACTCCTGCCTTTGTTTTTGTTGAAAATGCGTTCGATGATGAGAAGGATACGGCTGAACTTATCTCTCATGAAGTAGGTCATACGCTGGGACTCAAGCATGATGGACAAATAACCCCCGCTCAAGAATACTATCTAGGACATCCTACTGGAGAGACTGGCTGGGCACCGATCATGGGAGCAGCGTATTACGACGAGCTAACCCAGTGGAGTAAAGGCGAGTATGCTTCTGCTAACAATACCGAGGATGATTTGCAAATTATTACGACCCAAAATGGGTTCACCTACCGAGCCGATGATTGTGGTGATACAATTGCGACAGCAAAGCCACTAACCATTTCTAGTACGTCTGTCAGTGGTAGTGGCATCATTGAGCGCAATACAGACCTAGATTTTTATAGTTTTGTCACAGGTTCTGGTCTGATTAGCTTGACAGTGAATCCTTTTAGTCCAGGGCCAAACTTAGACATTTTGGCAGAGCTATACAATTCTGCTGGTACCTTAATTGCATCGTCCAATCCAACAGATTTACTATCTGCAAGTATTACAGCAAATGTCGTTGCTGGAAATTATTACCTCAAAATTGATGGTATAGGAAAAGAAGATCCTCTTGCAACTGGCTACACGGATTACGGCAGTTTGGGGCAGTACTTTATCAGTGGTACTCTAAACTTTCCTAATATCCAGCGATGGGCAACTGACCAAGGCGGTTTTTGGGATGCTCAAAAATGGCTAGTCGGCAATTTTAACGCAGATGGGAAAGATGATTTAGTCAACGTCTTCAATGATGGGGGTCTAGCCAGTATCGATACTCACTTATCTAATGGTGGGAGTTTTGATAGCCAGCGCTGGGCAACTGGCCAAGGCGGTTTTTGGGATGCTCAAAAATGGCTAGTCGGCAATTTTAACGCAGATGGGAAAGATGATTTAGTCAACG
>NZ_JAVRCC020000058.1:0-45104 GCF_034530975.2 Nostoc sp. DedQUE07
AATTGGTTTACAAATTGCTGCTACTGTACCTCATAAGCTCCGAATATGCTGTATTTACAGCAGCAAAACTCTGGTAATTAGCTACAAAACCCCAAAAAAAGGCAGATTTTGTGTATGCTCTGTGACTAAGTGCCTTAACAATACCTTCCGGGAGTAAACATGGAACGCGCTATCTCTGCGTTGGGAATTTTAGTTTTTCTCAGTATATCCTACGCCTTCTCTGTTAATCGTCGTGCGGTGCGTTGGCGCATAGTGGCATGGGGTTTGGGATTGGAGTTTGCATTTGCACTTGTGATTCTTAAAACTCCTTGGGGTTTAAATGTGTTTAAATCTCTGGGAGATATTGTCGGTCAATTTTTAGCATTTTCTGATGTTGGGGCAAAATTTGTCTTTGGAGAAAATTTTAAGGATCATTTCTTTGCCTTCCAAGTGCTGCCGACAATTATCTTTTTCTCTGCCTTCATTAGCGTCTTGTATTACTACGGTATTTTACAGCGAGTCGTAAATGTGGTGGCGTGGATAATGATGAAAACAATGAAAACATCAGGTTCTGAATCTTTATCCTGTGCGGGTAACATCTTTTTGGGGCCAACAGAGGCGGCGCTGATGGTTAAACCTTATATAGCGAATATGACGCAATCAGAACTCCATGCCGTGATGACGGGTGGTTTTGCCACAATTGCGGCGGGAGTACTAGGAGCATATCTTTCCTTTGGCATCCCAGCAGAACATCTGATTGCTGCTTTCTTTATGACTGCTCCCACATCGTTGGTGGTATCAAAATTACTTTACCCAGAAACAGAAATATCAGAGACGACTGGCAAAGCAAAAGCGTATATAGAAACCAATTATGTAAATGTAATTGATGCTGCTACCACCGGAGCAATTGACGGCGTGAAGCTAGCAGTTAACGTTGGGGTGATGATTATCGCCTTTTTGGGATTATTAGCTGCCCTGAATGCCCTTTTGGGATGGTTGGGGGCATTTGTGGGCTTACAGCAACTTTCATTACAGTGGATTTTGTCTTTTATTATGGCTCCCGTGGCGTGGCTAATGGGCATACCTTGGGCTGATTGTCGGCAAGTTGGGGCTTTATTGGGTACAAAAACAATCCTCAATGAGTTTATTGCTTTTTTGGATTTAAAAGCATTAATTGAGAGTGGAAAAATCTCTCAACGTGCAGTAATTATTACAACTTATGCATTATGTAACTTTGCAAATATCGGTTCAATTGGCATTACCATTGGCGGCATTGCGGGGATAGCACCTAATCGCCAGCATGACTTAGCTCGTATGGGTGTAAGGTCAATGATTGGCGGATTGTTAGCGGGTTTTATCACCGCTTGTATTGCTGGGGTGTTGATTTGAAAAAGTTAGAGAGACGCGATAAATCGCCGTCTCTACTCTTAATTTATCCATCAATTATTTATCGTAAATTCAAGGGTTCAAGACCCCGACCATTACACGTAGTATCAATTGAGTTGGGGTTTAAATCCCCGACTCCAACTGTCTTTAATTTTGAAGTAATGAGTAATAAGTAATGGGTATTACTCATAACTCATAACTCATAACTCATAACTCATAACTCATTTATTGACATACTACTCATCTGTAGAGTATAACTGTTGGGCGTAAAAACGGGCATACCGTCCTTCCTGAGACAGGAGGGAGGCGTGGGTACCAGCTTCAACCACCTGTCCTTGTTCGATTACGAGAATGCAGTCAGCTCGACGAACGCTGCTCAGGCGATGGGCGATAATAAATACGGTACGATTTTGCATCACTCGCTCCAGTGCTTCTTGAACTAGCGCTTCTGATTCAGAATCTAGGGCAGAGGTAGCTTCATCCAGGATGAGAATTCGGGGATCGTTGGCAACTGCTCTAGCGATCGCTAATCTTTGGCGTTGTCCTCCCGATAGGTTAACTCCACGTTCGCCTAACCAGGTATGATAACCCTGAGAAAACTGGGTGATAAATGAGTGGGCGTTGGCAATCTCTGCCGCTTCTTGAATCGCTGCTAAATCTAATTTTTCCTGACCGTAACCGATATTTTCTGCGATCGTCCCGGAAAAAAGGGTAATATCTTGGGGAACAATGCCAATTTGATGGCGCAAACTGGTGAGTGTGACATCACGGATATCAATATCATCAACCAGAATTTGACCCCTTTGAGGGTCATAAAAGCGAAGTAAAAGGTTAATTAATGTCGATTTGCCTGCTCCAGAAGAACCAACTAAGGCAATGACATCACCAGGAGAAGCGCCTAAGCAAAGATCCTTAAGAACTGGCTGGTCGGGATTGTAGGCGAAATCGACATGACGATACTCAACCTTGCCGATAACTCGTGGCATTTCCTGAGCATTCGGTTTTTCGCTGATGTTAGGTTCCTTCGCCATCAGTTCAAAGATGCGTTCCACAGAAGCTTCGGTCTGTTTGTATTCGTTGTAATTGCTAATCAACAAGTCGATTGGCTGAATCAGTAAAGCCACAGCAGCTAAGAAACTGATAAACCCTTGAGCAGTCAGCTGATTCTGAGAAATTTGCCATCCTCCCAATAAAAACAGCAGCATAATACTAACTGCTTCCAAAAAACCGACAACGGGAAACTGAATGGATTTAAGTTGTAGAGCGCGATACTTAGCTTGGCGATTGATTTCTGCTTCTTTATTGAATCGCTTCACTTCATATTCTTGGGCTGCAAAAGCTTGAACGACGCGAATCCCGCTAAATACCTCAGTTAGCATCGCCGACAAATTGGAAACTTGATTTTGGCTCTGGCGAGATAGCACGAGTAATCGCTGACCAAATTGCCCGATCAACCAAGCCATTAAAGGAGCCAAAATCAAACCCGCAAGAGTGAGGGGCCAATTCAGATAGAGCATGTAAATGGGAATTGCAATTAACTGCAACAAATTGGAAAGAAACTGATGAGATAACTTGTCTACAATCTCGCCGACGCGATCGATATCTTCAGTCAGGCGATAAGTTAAGTCTCCCGTCTGTGTGGTTTCAAAGTAATCTAATCCAAGTTTGTGCAGGTGGGCATAAACCCGCTTACGCAAGTTTAAAACCATGTTCAGGGCGGCAGCGATCATAAAGACATTCTGCCCGTATTGACAAAGCCCTCGAATCAAAAATACTAAAGTAGCTAGTCCGAGCCAGTAGGCAATCTGGTTTACATTTCCCTGGCCAAGATAAAAAGCGACCTGACCTGCTAAATAGGGTACTGCTAGGGTAAATAACACAAATCCTAAGATACAAGCCAATCCCCGGATTAACAGCGGCCATTGGGGCCAAAGATAAGGCAACAGTTGCCAGTAACTAGAGCGGACTTTCATAGGTAAGTAAGAATTCAGGAGTTAGGAGTTAGGAGTCAGGAGTTAGGAGTTAGGAGTTAGGCGCATTAAGGCGTTAGCCTACCACACCATGTTACCCAACCGTGCTGACTCCTAAATTCTGACGCAATTTTTACTCAGTTTCTCCTAGAGAGTTTAGTATAAAGCGGGCAATTCTCTCAGATGCGCCGGGTGGGCCAAATCGCTCAGGGCCATTTTCTTTGCACTTAGCGAGGTAGTCTGAATCTTCTAAAGTTTCAACGACTCGTTTCGCTGCTTGCTTGAGAATTTCAGGGGTTGCTGGCTTAGTGCCGATGGTTTGAGCCGAAATGCCCAACAGCCGCGTTTGCGCTTCTGCAAATTGATAGGTAAATTGAGGGCCTTCTCCGGGAATCTGGATAATCGGTTTGCCGATCGCTACAGCTAAATCCACTGCCAACCCTGCCATCCCAATAACGAGGTCAGAGTAATATACGATATCACTGAAGGCATCTGAATAACATCTCACTTCTACAAGCGGTGATTCCTCAGCCGAACTTCCTGGAGGAGAATAGGTGAGTATACCTTGATTGAGTTGCCAGCCTTGACTTTTAGCAATGTCGTCTAATTGCGCCATCAAATTTGGTACTAAGGCGGCGCGAAACTGGAATCCTGAAGGCATTACCTTGGCGATTTCTATCACCAGTTGCAACTGCAAACTGAAATTTCGCGCGGCTTCCGGCATCCGCGATCCTGGTAAAAGTGCGATCGCCGGAACGTCTGGTTTCAAGTACAAGTCTTTGCCAGTGGGGACGAGGCGATCTAAAGCCGGAATCCCACCAAACTGAGCCTTAGCTATACCTTGCCGTTGGAGATCGAAAGCCGTATAGGAATCTCTGGTAAAAACTGTCAGACATCGAGAAGAATTAAGGTCGTGCCACAGCAGTGGATTGATACGCAATCGCCCTTCATAGAGGGCAGAAAGACAAGAGATAAACGAAACGAAAGGACGCTTTGTTAAGTAAGCAAATGTCTGGGAGATAAAATCCCCGGTAGACATAATTAAATCGCAGTTGGGAGCATACTGCAACACCGCTTGTAATTGTCGCCACGTTAACCCAATCAATCCCGATTGAAAATCTTTGAGCAAATAGAGGCGCTTCATGTAAAAGAATCCGCCGGAGGGCATTGTTTGTGTGGGCCCAATAATGGGAATATCCAAGCTACGGTAAGCTTTTCCTTCTCCCACAATCGGCATTGCCGCCATCTCAATTGAAGGACACAATTGGCGCAGGGTTTGAATAACATGAGAGGTGTGGTTGTCCTCTCCGTGGCCGTTACTGATAAACAAGATTCGCTTAGAAGGCATCTTGGGGTTTGGATAGGTCTAAAATGCTTGTTTGGTGAGATTTTTAACCTACATTGGGTGAGTAGGCTAAGAGATTGATAGTATTTTTACTATTGAGAGTTTGTAATTTTATAGACAAATCTACAAAGTTACTTTTTTAGGTGTCAACCGGAATGGAATTACTGCTAATCCCTGTTTTTGCAAAAGCTAATCTATCAGAGAATACAGTATTGGGAGTACAAGCGCTATGGGTACATCGATCTGAGTTCATAAATTGAACGAGCTATTTTAAGTATCGATCGCAATCAGACAAGGCAACAGAAGAAATGATTTGTTAAAAATCTATCCCCTTGTCACCAAATTCTCTTATCCTTTTCAATGACGACAAAGTTATAAAAAAGTTGTATTGCAATCATCATCTGACCCCTTGAGTGTTCGACATAGAATCAATTTCATCTACTGTCGAGCTATTTTTTGCTGGCTTTAGTCACTGAGCAAATATCCCACCCAGAACTAAAGTTCCGGGCTGATAAGCTAAAGATCCTCTAAAAGAGGACTAAACTAAATTTCTTGTTTAGTCCTCTTTTAGAGGACTTTGGTTATGAGACTCGGAATTTATTCCGAGGCGGGATAGATACACTGCACCAACACTTGTGTGTACACCGTAGCTCCTGGTAGGGGCTGAGGGAGAGGTCAAAATAGCACTCGTTGAACTCCTAAGAAAACGCAGTTTTCTTTCGCCCTTCCCGTAGGTGCGCTTTCGTTGGAGACTCACGTTAAAATTCAAATTTTTTGTAGATACTCAGGTGGCACGCGATCGACTAACCAAACACCATTAGCAGAACAATAGAAGATGTAACCTGCCTGATGCATTGCCGCAGTATTTACAGCAAAAACTACTGGTTTTCCATGTCTTGCACCAACAGTTTGTGCTGTTTCTATATCCTTTGATAAATGGACATGATGTCGCGACATTTTGCAAAGTCCTGTTTGCAGAATTAACTCTACAGATTTGTGTCCCGTGCCGTGATAAAGCCGATCTGGAGGAACAACAGCTTCTAATTGTAAATCGACTTTTACACTATGTCCTTGGTTCGCACGAATCAAATTACCTGTAGAATCAAAAGAAAAGCGTTGCTTCTCGTTGAATTCAACTACCATTTGTAATTCCTGGCGGGTAATCGGAAACTTGTTTTTAGCACAAGCAGTAAGTAAGTCATCAACAGCAACCCAACCGCCAGGAGCAAGTTTAATGCCAATAGCATCCGGTGTATGTCGCAGATATTTGCTGAGATATTTGCTGATTTTGACGAGTCGAGAATCATTCATTTGATTAAGTAGTCATTGGTCATTGGTCATTGGTCATTTGACTCTCATGTTGCAGTTTGATTGTGGTTAATATATTTATACTACAATTATATTTTTTTGTAGCACATAATTTTTATTGATGGTTTTATTTGGTGTAAATTGACAGAATTTGTCTTCCAATCATGGCTAATGCCACTCCAACGATCGCAATAAGTGTCACCTTCCCGCCAGGAACGAGTGGTTGATTTGTGCTATCTGAGTTTTCACGTTGCTTCCAACTCATTAACGCCGGAATAATTCCACCGAGAACTGAAATACTAAATGTTCCAGTGTAATCTAGGGCAGTAAAAAAGATGCTGGGGTTAAGCGTTCCGAGAGTCATGGGAGGGAAAAGAACCAGCGAATATAGCGGTAAGCGGCTAGAAAGTTGCCACTGTGCAGGTAGGAAAATATCTTTGAACAAATCCAGCAACCCGTACACAAATCCAATAAATGAGGTGACGATCGCAAACTCTGAAAAAATGGATACTAGCACTCCTAACCATTCCCCCGCGCCACCTGCTCGGAGAATTTGTAGTGGATCGAAAACACTTGTACCGCCAGAGGTGCTATGTAGCATATCGGGACTGACGCTTCCTAAAATTACGGCATTCCACGCCAAGAACATAATTAGAGGAATTACAGAACCAATAAAGATAGACTGACGAATTTTGCGGGCATCTCCTTCGAGTTGCGTCACAACTAATGGCACAACGTTTTGGAAAAACAGCGCCACAGACATCACTGAAATGGCACTACCGAGCGCACTCCAGTTTTGAAATAATAGTTGGGCACTCTGAATATGCCTTCCTCCCAGAAATAATAGTCCTAAGAAGGAAACAATGACAATTCCGACAAAGGCGCTGTTTAATTTCTCAATAAACTTTTCTCGCCCAAGATACATAATGCCACCAAACAAGAGCGTGAAAGCCATTGTGCCCATCCACATCGGCAATATCTGCATACCCCAAACTTTTGCCGCCGCCGTTCCTAAAATCTCTCCGCCTTCGGTGATGTATGCCACCAACAGAGCATAGTGCATGAATAAATATGCACCGCCAGCAATTCGCGCTCCCACCTTACCAAGGATTTTCTCAACAATTCCTAAAAAACCTATACTTGAAAGCCCTTCTGTTCGCATCGTGTTTAAGGTAACTTCTGCAACCAATAACCCCGAAACTAAAGCGTAGAGCCAAACAGCAATCAGTCCAGATGTGGATGGTACAATACCCGATGGCAGGGTAACGGCTGGTAGGGCAAGAATCCCAGCCCCAACAGTGGTTCCTGCAATCAATGCAGTACTTCCCAATACACTACCCGGTTGATGATTGAGTTTTTTTCCATCAAATTCCAGATGAGAAAACAACCGAGTGACTTGCTCTGAATTTTTTAGAACGGTCTTTATGGAAACCATACTCAATATCCGTACTTAAACCAAATAATATTAACATATGTTAACTTTATTCGTAAAAGCCCTGATGTTTCTGGTTTTTCAAGCAAATTTTTTTGGAAAATAAGCGATCGCCATTTCATTATCAACACAATTTTTGGATTGTAAATGTCATTTGTAGCACTTTATTAATGAAATAGACCACGCAGGAAAAACATTTTCCCTGTATACAGATGTATTTTAAATAAACGAAAACTTGTTTAATAAGACCTTTGAAAAATATTATTGCTAACATTAAAACCTCATAAATCCAACCCACCAAGTAAGCTTTCTCTCTAAGAAAATTCTGCAATCTCTGCTGTCGGCGTTGCAAAAGGAGATGGTAATACCCGAAAGCTTTGATAGCAAACTAGCAAAGCTGATGGAATGTTTGCAATTAAACCGAAGGCAACTTTAGCAAGTTATTTTCAACTTAAGTATTTCACAAACAAACAAGAGCGATCGCCTATATTAACCGCATCATCAAAAGTGCGTAGGTGTAGTCCGTCGTAGACATCGCTAATTTGGCAGCGAAGTGTGCGTAGAAGCTTTGCTTCTTGTCGCCAGACATCGCTTGAGAAAATAAGCTAACTTGAGAACAGCCTTTATATGCAATACTTCCAAAACTTGGAGGTTTTTCCAATGAAATGGACACTTGAAGAAGCCAAAGCACAGCTACCTTCCATAATTAATGCTACAAGTCTTGAACCTCAGCTAATTTATACTCAAGAGGAATTAGTGGCTGCAATTGTAGACCCTGAGCTTTTTAAAGAATTTTTAGACTGGCGGCAAAAAACTGCTAAAACATCTCTAGCTCAAGTCTTTAAAGAACTTCAGCAGTTATGTAGCGAAGAAAACTATAGCTTAGAGATACCACCACGAAGCGATCGCGATAATCCTTTTACGGAAGAATAGGATGAGCCATCTTTGTGACACGAATATAATCAGTGAATTAACTCGCCCAATACCAAATCCAGGGGTGACAGAATGGACTGCTACTGTGACATCTATTAATTTAAGTGTGATTACAATTGAGGAAATTTATTATGGTTTAACAGCCAAGCCTAATGCTAGAATCCAAAACTGGTTTGAAAACTTTCTCTTCACTCACTGTCAAATTCTCTCCATCACCTCAGAAATTGCTAAGTGTTCGGGTGAATTGAGAGGTTTTTTAAGAACTCAAGGTAAACCGCGCTCGCAAGCTGATATATTTATTGCGGCAACAGCTAAAATACATTCTTTGACACTTATTACTAAAAATATTAAGGATTTTGAGGGTTGTGGTATATCCACGTTGAATCCATTTAATTGAATCTTTTTCCAATTTGACACATTTGCTAAGAATGCGTAGGTGTAGCCCGTCGTAGACATCGCTTATTTGAAACAGTTGGTAAGAATGCGATCGCCCACATCAATACCATTGACAGCAGTTGGGCGCGTAACTGTTGCAATTCTCCAATTTAATCAATCAGAGCGGTTAGAAGAACGGGACAGGTTGATTTGGGCAGGGATTATCAGCTAGCTCGTCTATTTTTGTTTGTATCCTTGTCCGTACTTTTATAGGTAATTATTTAAGTTGTTTAAATGCAGTATTAGAAAATTCGATTTTATATTGATTCACTGGCTAATTTTCGTTTAACTTGCTCCCAAGGAATAGGGCCATTTTTATTAATATCTTCCCGTCTTTCATGTAAAGCTTTAATATCCTCTTCGTCTTCTGCTTTACGAATGTCTAAAAGTTCTATGACATCCTCTAAAGTATCTTCATAAGCTTGTTCTAATCGCTCATAAATAGCTTTGATTAAAGCTTGTTTTCTTGTTGTAGTTTCCATTTTTACCTCAATTCCAACATATAGGGACTTTAGCTTTAATAAAGTTACTATAGCCTATCACTATAATTTTACTGTATCAGCCGAGCTGATAGCCGTTTAACTGAATAAATACCCAATTTACGTAGAAAGTTTGCTGGTAATTTAAGTTTTCAATCCAATCCCACAGAAAACAATTTACCAACTTGCGCCAAATCTACATTTCCACCGCTAATGATGACACCAACTCTCGCTTCTGGTGCTGTCACCACACCTTCGAGTAAAGCAGCAGCAGCTAATACTCCAGTAGGTTCAACGACAATTTTCAGACGTTCCCACAAGAAAAACATGGTGCGAAGAATCGCTTCTTCCGATACCGTCACCATATCATCGACGTAATGCAGCACTAAGGGGAAAGTAATTTTACCAAGGCTAGGAGTCCGCGCGCCATCAGCGATGGTATTAGGATTTTTGACTGTTTGCAGAGTTTTGGTGTGAAAGGAGCGGGTAGCATCATCGCCAAGTGCTGGCTCTACCCCAATTACTTTACAATTGGGTAAAAGGGACTTGGCTGCGATCGCACATCCTGAAAGTAATCCACCACCGCCACAACAAACTAATAGTAAGTCCAATTCACCAACTTCCTGGATTAGTTCTAAAGCGGTTGTCCCTTGTCCAGCGACTACATGGGGATGATCGTAAGGGGGAATGAGTGTCAAAGAGCGCTCATGTGCTAAATTTTGAGCTAATTCTTCTCGGTTTGTTTCTTGGCGATTGTACAAAATTATCTCTGCACCATAGCCACGAGTAGCAGTTTGTTTGACAACAGGTGCATCATCAGGCATGACAATAGTGGTGGGAATATTTAGTAATTGTCCAGCTAAAGCGATCGCTTGGGCATGATTTCCCGATGAATAGGTGATAACGCCTGTTTGTTTTTGTGCTACCGATAGTTGGGCTAGGGCATTGTACGCTCCTCTAAATTTAAATGCCCCTGTGCGTTGAAAGTTTTCGCACTTAAAGAATACTTGGTTATTGGTGCGATCGTTAACGATTCTAGATGTTAGTACAGGTGTGCGGTGGGCAATCCCCAAAATTCGCTTTTGTGCTGCTTGCACGTCAGTTATAGTAACGGAATTATGCTGTGACATTGATAACAATATTAAACATTCTTGCTCTTGTTTATATAGATACAGATTTTTATATTTGCATCTAATATCCTGGATTGAAGCATACTCATTTCAGGTGGATAGCATCATTTATTGTCTGCATAAAAATAGCTACAGCAGACATTATATATTGCTGTAGCTAAATTTATAAAAGTTAATTAATTCCAGTTAATCATTTTTGTTACATGAATAAAAAATCTGAAAGTCGGCAAAAAAGAACTGCTCTAATTACAGGAGCGGCTTGTGGCATAGGCTATCAATTAACCCAGATTTTTGCTCGTCATAATTATAATCTTGTGTTAGTAGATAAAAATGAACAAAAACTTACTGAAATTATAGATGAATTGCCGCAAAAATTTGGTATTGCCGTCAAAATTTTTGTTAAGGATTTATCTATCCCCACATCCCCAGAAGAAATTTTTACAGAATTACAGCAAGCATCCATCAAGATTGATGTGCTAGTTAATAATGCTGGTTTTGGTACTTATGGAGCATTTAGCGAAACAGACCTTAGCACTGAATTGAAAATGCTTCAGGTAAATATGGTCAGCCTGACTCATTTAACGAAGTTGTTCCTCAAAGATATGGTCGAGCAAAACTATGGAAAAATATTAAATGTGGCCTCAGCCGCGGCTTTTCAACCGGGGCCTTTAATGGCAGTTTATTTTGCTACTAAAGCTTATGTATTATCATTTTCAGAAGCGATCGCTAATGAATTAGAGGGTACAGGTGTCAGCGTGACTGTTCTTTGTCCAGGGCCAACAGCATCAGAATTCCAACAAAATGCTGCAATGGAAGATTCAAAGATTGCTAGTGTTAACAGAATGATGGATACGGAAACTGTCGCTAGGATTGGTTATCGGGGCTTAATGAAAAACAAAACTGTTGTTGTTCCTGGGATGAGAAATAAGATATTAACTGAAAGCGTCAGATTTACACCCAGAAATTTAGTCACAAAGGTTGTTAGAAGTATGCACGAACTTCAAAAAAAGAGGTAGTTCTAAATTTTAGACTCTTTTCAATAAGACCCGAACAATGGATTTTTTAGAGTAAATAATTTTGCTCTGGCTGGTTAAGAGCCTAAAGGCTTTTAACCCATTCTGAGTGGGCTTCTGCCTCCAGTAGCTTGACAAGAGGCAGAAGCTCACTTTAAATACATTCCCAGCCTGGAGGCCGGGAACAAGGCGATAAGGCTACACAAGCCTTTAGGCTTTTCTTAGTACCATTTATATTAGCCTCTATTACTATTCCAAGGCCCCCAGATAGCTAAAGTAATACCAGGGCTTTGAATGTTAACAAACAAAGAACGACCATCAGGTGAAAAGCAGGCTCCAGCAAACTCACCTGTTTGGAGGGCATTACGTGCAAATTTGTAGATTTCACCACTGGGAGTAATACCAATTAAGAAATTATCACCGTCTCCGTCCTCACAGAGGATAAGATCGCCACAAGGTGCTACGACTATGTTATCGGGCATATCGAGTTCATCTTTAGATTGAGACTCGACAAACAATTCAATCGTCTCTTCACCCGGAATATAGCGCCAGACCTGGCCACCGCCTACAGGGCCACCATCTGTAGCAGTGAAGTAAAATTCTCTTTTGCCATTTTTGCCTTTCTTATCCTTGTTGTTTTCATAATAGATGCCTTCCCCACGGGTAAACTGGGCTGCACCTAAGTTGCGACCTTGCACTCTGACATTATCTGTAGTTGTTGGGTTGGGGTCAGGAATATTCACCCAATCTACAGCTAACTTCTGCCCTACTACGAAGCCAGTCTTGGTGTTGACTCCTGGTCTACCTATAATCCTCAGAGCTTGAAGAATACCTCCTTGTTTTAACCGACCAGGAACTTTTGGGATAAAACGGTAGAAGAGGCTATCTCCTCTATCTTCAGTTTGATAGACATATCCAGTTTTGGGATCTACAGCTATAGCCTCATGATTAAACCGTCCCATCGCAACTAGAGGCACTGGAGCTACAGGAGAGGTGGCGCTAGCTGGAACCTCAAAGTTGTAACCGTGTAACTTTGTGACTCCATTAGTTGCACTTGGTATAGTTGTATCTTCTTCACAGCTAATCCATGAACCCCAAGGAGTTAAACCACCAGCACAGTTACGAATGGTTCCGCCGAGAGAGCTGAACTGTTCGATCAGGTGGCGATCGCGTCCAACAACCAGAGTCGTAGTGCCACCTCTGCAAATGGGATCGTAGGGATTTGGTACTTGTACTCGCGTATCGGAATTGATGCTAAGTTCGTGATTGCGAACCAGAATGGTTGTGTTTTTGGGCCCAGGGAAGGCTGCCATACCATCATGATTGCTAGGCTCTAGATTGCCATCGCTCATCAGGGTTCCAGTGCGAGAGATGACTTGATACTCAAATCCGCTTGGTAAATCTAACAAACTATTGGGATCTGGTAAAAGTGGGCCATATCCTTTACCAAGTTTTTTACCAAAGGCTTTTCTGGCAAGAAGACCTTCCAAAGGAGACACCATCAAAGTGCCGACGGCAGTAGTACCTGCTACTGCAAAAAATTTACGTCTTGAAAGCGTCATGGGGATGATTTGGTTACTTCAGATAATGCTGAAGAAAAAATATTTGATTGTGATTAAGTTTGGGTAATGCTTTATTTAATTTAGGTTAGTTAATCAAAGATGAATTTATATAAATATAGCAAGGGACTGGGGACTGGGGACTGGGGACTGGGGACTGGGGACTGGGTGAAAAGCCTTTTTGTGTCTAAGTTTTATTGTCTGTTGATGTCCTAACCACCAAAGCTTGTGCTATAAGTTTTATCTAAACAGAAATCAGGAGTCAGAATTCATTCTGACTCCTGATTCTGACCAAAGGCGAAGCATCTTTGCTCCGCTCCTGAATTTTGTTTGAATTTAACGCCCACCAATGCGATCGAATGCAGGTGTAGGCCAGCGATCGACTAGTTTGCCCAAGACTGACATTTCTTGAACCAAGCGGTCAAATTTCTCAGGGGTGAGAGATTGAGGCCCGTCAGATAAAGCTTTTGCGGGATTGGGGTGAACTTCTATCATTAAGGCATCTGTACCAGCGGCGATCGCAGCCATTGCCATCGATGGCACATATTCAGACCTACCAGTACCATGACTCGGATCGATCATAATTGGTAAATGGGTAAGCGATCGCAACACCGGAAGCACTGATAAATCTAAAGTATTGCGGGCATATTTACCATCAAAGGTTCTAATTCCACGCTCACAAAGAATTACATTGGGATTTCCAGATGCCAAAATATATTCTGCCGCCATCAGCCACTCGTCAATTGTGGCAGACATTCCCCGCTTCAGCAGCACTGGTTTATCTTGAGCGCCTACCTTTTTCAGCAGCGAGAAGTTGTGCATATTTCGCGCCCCAATTTGGATGATGTCAGCTGTTTTCGCCACTGCTGATAAGTCGGCAGCATCCATCAGTTCTGTGACGATACCCAAACCAGTAGCTTCCCGCGCTGCTGCTAACAAATCTAAAGCGCTTTCACCATAACCTTGAAAAGCATAGGGTGAAGTACGGGGTTTGTAAGCTCCGCCACGTAGAAAGTGCGCTCCAGCTGCCTTCACCCGCTTTGCCGTTTCGACAATCATCGCTTCATTTTCAACAGAACAAGGCCCGGCTACCACTACAATCGGATGATGTTCGCCGAAATAGACACGACCGTTAGGTGTAGGAACAACAACCTCGCTAGCTTCTCCATGACGGAATTCTCGACTTACCCGCTTGAAAGGTTGTTGCACTCGTAATACTTGCTCAATCCAAGGGCTAAATTCCTGAACCTGTAATTTATCAATGCTTGTAGTATCACCAATTAGCCCCAGCACAACTTTATGAGTGCCAACACTTTTTTCTACCGTCACTCCCCAAGTGTCTCTCAGTTCTTGGCTAATGCGAGTAATTTCCTCAACAGGCGTACCGCTCTTAAGTATGATAATCATCTGTTTTTCCTTCTGTATGGTTGTTCTTGATAGTTCCTGGGTGTAATACAATGCGTTCGTAGGGGCACAGCAATGCTCATTGGTGTCAACTTAACGCGAAACCTCACGTCCGCCAGGGATTGTAAATCCCTGTCTCATAGTTAAACTCCTCTGAAGAGGACTAAAGAGCGCGAAAATTTTCAGTCTACTTCAGTAGACTTGAGCAATTAGTCAGGGAATTATATTCCCTGGCGGGTGAACAACGCCTAATCAGTACGCTATTTTTGGCTTAAGTTGACACGCATGAGCAATGCTGTGCCCCTACCTTGGTGATTCATGCAAAAATTCTGCAAGTTGTTCTAGTTTTGTCCAAGCTGCACCGCTTTGGAGAATTTCCTTGGCAAGGGCAATACCTTTAACACAACCTGCTAAAACATCAGTTTCCCCATCAATAGCTTCACCAACTTGCAGGGCTAAGGCTGTATTTAAAGCGACTACATCCTGTTGCGCTTGAGTGCCTTTACCTTGCAAAACTGCCTTCAAGATTTGGGCATTTTCTTGGACATCTCCACCGCACAACGCCGCAGTCGGTGCAAAACCCAAACCTAGTTCTTGAGGATTGAGCGTTAGAGAGCGGACTTTTTTATCTTGGAGTACAGCCAAGTCAGTGACATCTGCCAAACCCGCTTCATCTAAACGTTCCCGTCCGTGGAGGGCGATCGCTTGCTGACATCCCAGTTGGGATAAGGCTTGCACAATCTCTTCTAGTAAAAGCGGGTCGTTGACACCAATAATTTGCCCTGTCGGCCGCATGGGATTTACTAGCGGGCCGAGTAAATTAAAAACAGTCCGCACCTTCAAAGTTTTTCGCAAAGTTGCGATCGCCTTTAGTGCAGGATGCCAACCAGGAGCAAACAAAAAGGTGATTCCAACTTCGCCAACTGCCGCTTGTACTTTTTCAGGAGTGGCGTTAAGATTTATACCCAAAGCTTCCAGCACATCCGCCGAACCAGTCTTGCTGGATGCCGAACGATTGCCATGTTTGGCAACCTTTACCCCAGCAGCAGCGGCCACAAAGGCAACAGCAGTGGAAATATTAAAGGTTGAAGCACCATCTCCACCAGTTCCACAGGTGTCAATTAAGGGGACTGGGGACTGGGGACTGGGTATTGGGGATTGGGTACTGGGTATTGGGGATTGGGAAAACTCTTGCCCAGTCCCTAATCCCCAGTCCCCAGTCCCTAGCCTTTGGGATTGTAAGACGGTGGCCATGCCGACTAATTCTTCGGCAGAGACGCCTTTAGCTTGAATTGCGGCTAAAATCGCTCCTGATAGAACATCGGGAATGGCATTTGTGAGCCAACCTTGCATCAAATCCGCAGCTTGGGAAACCGTCAAGGATTGGCGATTTAGCAACTGTTGCAATAAAGCTGGCCAGTTGTAGAACTCAGAAGGGATGGAGATGTTTTCAGGTTGAGTTTGAGTTATAGCGATCATATTGGTCATTTGTCATTTGTCATTGGGCATGGGGCATGGGGCATTGGGCATTGGGCATTGGGCATTGAGCATTGGTCATTGGTCATTTGTACTGAGAGAACGCAAACAGCGCCTGGTAGAGAAGCTGTTGGCGCAGCCTCTCTAAGAGTTGTATTGGTCATTGTTCATTTACGAAGGACAAAGGACAAATGACAAATGACAAATAACAAATAACAAATAACAAATGACAAATGACGACAAGAAAAAATTAAGGAATTAGGACTTTGGCGACAGTTTGCACATCTTTGTCACCTCTGCCGGAACAATTGATGACGATGCGGAGATTGCCTGTTAACTGTGGACAAAGGGTTTCTAGATAAGCGATCGCATGAGCTGTTTCCAAAGCTGGGATAATCCCTTCTAGTTGGGAAAGTCTTTGGAATGCATCTAACGCCTGTTTATCGGTAACGCTGTAATATTCGGCGCGGCCAAGATCCTTTAAATAACTATGCTCTGGCCCAACACCTGGATAATCTAATCCGGCACTAATTGAATGAGCTTCGATGACTTGACCATCATCATCTTGCAGTAAATAGCTCATGGCACCGTGCAATACACCTATTTTACCTTTTGTCAAGGTTGCAGCGTGTTTTTCTGTATTTACACCTTCACCCGCAGCTTCGACTCCAATTAGGCGCACCGAAGGTTCATGCATAAACTCATTAAATAAGCCGATCGCGTTGGAACCTCCACCCACGCAAGCCAGTAAAATATCTGGTAATCCTCCCCATTTTTCTTGGCATTGAGCGCGAGTTTCTACACCAATTACCGCGTGGAAGTCACGCACAATCATCGGGTAGGGATGAGGCCCAGCAACGGAACCGAGGATGTAATGGGTTGTTTCTACATTCGTCACCCAATCTCGAATTGCTTCCGAAGTTGCATCCTTGAGAGTTCCTGTACCTGCCTCCACTGGACGAACTTCTGCACCCATTAATTTCATGCGAAACACATTCAGGGCTTGGCGTTCCATATCCTGGACGCCCATGTAAATCACACATTTCAAACCAAATCGCGCACACACAGTTGCAGTTGCTACGCCATGTTGTCCTGCACCTGTCTCTGCAATCACCCGTTGCTTACCCATGCGTTTAGCGAGTAACACCTGAGCCAAAGCATTATTAATTTTGTGAGCGCCTGTATGATTTAAATCTTCGCGCTTTAAATAAATTTGCACTCCCGTGCCATCTGGTCTAGCGTAATGAGCTGTCAGGCGTTCAGCAAAATATAATGGGCTGGGTCGTCCTACATAATCACGCATTAAGTTTTGCAATTCTGCTTGAAAACTCGGCTCATTGCAATATTGGTGATACGCCGCTTCCAATTCACTTAATGCAGGCATTAAGGTTTCCGGGACATATTTACCGCCGAATTTTCCAAATCTGCCCAAAGAATCTGGTTGTACAGTTGCAGTATTGATGTTTAGTATGTTTACCATTGGTTAAAATCCTTTCATGTTCAAGTATTTTTTACTCTGGTTCTAACTTTGAATCATCTTTGGGTTTTCCATTCCCAGATTTGGTAGGTATAGCCCAGTTTTTGGTGATTCAAAACGTCTATAGGGCGCACCAAATCGTCAGAGTTAAAATTTGGTAATAGCGAGAGTAAATCTCCTAACGCTGTAGCTTTGGGGGTAGACATACCGCCGTCCCAAGGCCACATTAGGTCTTTAAGGTTGTGCCCGTAAGGTTGACCATTGGCAGGATAAAAATCGCTACCTTGATGACTGTTTTCTTGCCATTCAGCCCAGAGGCGGTCTACGTTGGCATGATGCAACCAAAACACTGGGTCATAAGGCGAACTTGGGATATTGCCCATAGTACCTAGACCCTTAAACTTTATGGGTGTTGTGCTTGCGTCTATTTGTGCCCCACCGACTAAACCATGAATGTAATTGTGTATAAATCCTCCGGGGGTGACTTTACCCTGCTCATCTACAGAGATGAATCCTTCCAAAGCAGGGCGAAATAGAGAATAGTTATTCAGGCGGAGGGCACGCTCAACATCTTTTTTGGGCACAGGATAATCACTGGCAGGAGGTAGTCTGAGAAAGCGGACAAGTGATGTACCTAATGATGTTTGGGTTTCTGGGTCAATATTTAATGCTGGATTCATCACCCAGCCATTTGCAGCCGAAAAAGCCCCAGATACAGCGCCGCCTGTAAAGTTTCCTTGATTTGGAATTTTGATGGTTACTCCTTGACCGTTAGAACCAAGAAAGTCATCATTAAAAATTACATCAAGTGCTTTGGCGTCTGTCCAATCCCAGTATGGGAGAGTAACAGTTGGGTCTACTGCTTGCAGTGCTTGTTCAAATCTGCGGATATATTCTCGATGCCAAGGGAAAAATGCGGCATTTTCATGAGCAAGTTCTTGGACGGAACCATCGGAATGTCCTTTATGATTGTGAATCAAGCGTGTTGCCCCTATATGTATGGCAACGAATTGGTCGTAAATACTAACCTTGCTACCTGGGGGTATGACAGTTTTTAAGGTTTTGATAGCCTTAACGAAGGCTGTTTTCTCTGCTGATGTTAGGTCAGTTACGTTCTTTCTTACAGCTAGGTGAGCGTATTGTCCTGGAAGATTATGATTCCAATGGTATTTGTATTGTCCCTTGTCAAGGCGATCGTGGGCGAAGACTGTAAGGGCACAGCTGCTAACTATAAGTAAGCTATAAATTAATATTTTGACCGATTTCAGCAGTAGTTTCATTGTCTTAATGGAATAAGAGGAGCAGAGGGGTGCTACGTTGTATACACAAGTCTGAAATACTTTACTCACCTGGTTTTACCCCACCCTAACCCTCCCCGTATGTATTGGGGAGGGAACTAGATTCCTGTTTCCCCCCTTTACAAGGGGGGATTAAGGGGGGTAATTTGACTTGTGTATACTCCCCAGGTCTGCGGATGAATTTATCCCACCTCTTGAAGAGATGGATTTTTGCGCTGACTTTTTGTGATGGCTGCTTTAAGTTCTCGACAAAATTCTTCCACGGCTTGCAATCCTTCTGTTGGGCTACCTTCAGCTAAACGTTTGACAAAGGCGCTGCCAACAATCACTGCATCTGCACCCCATTCCATGACTTGATGTGCTTGTTCTGGTGCGGAGATGCCAAAACCAACGCCGATGGGTTTATTGGTGACGCTTTGCAACTCGGTAATTAAATGCTCTACGCGGTTTTGAATTTGAGCGCGGATACCTGTAACGCCTGTAACACTAACTAGATAGATAAAACCCTGAGATTGACGAGCGATCGCAACAATTCTATCTTGAGAACTGGTAGGAGCGACGAGTAAAATTACCTCAATTCCAAAAGAGGCAGCAGTTTGAATTAATTCTTCTGCTTCTTCTAAGGGTAAGTCTGGTACTACCAATCCCTGCACCCCAGCAACAGCAATTTGCGCCAAAAACAACTTAATACCCCGATGCAAAATGGGATTGTAGTACATAAATAGAATTATCGGCGCTTTTAGGCTAGGAATGACTATGTGCAACATCTCTAGCACTTGCTCTAATTTCGTGGCTTTTTGTAAAGCGCGGGTTGCTGCTGCTTGAATCACAGGCCCATCTGCGAGAGGATCGGAGTAGGGAACGCCCAACTCGATAAAGTCAGCACCGTTGCGATCTAAGATGCGTAAGGCTTCGGCAGTAGTTTCTAAGTTAGGATCGCCTGCTGTGATAAAAGGAATTAAAGCACACTGTTGGCGATCGCGTAAAGCTTGAAAGGAATCGGAAATAGAGGTCATGCTGAAAAATAGTTAATGATTGTTTAATAGTTTTAGAATAATTTACACTTAGCAATTAGCGATGCCCATGCTAAATTTTTTGTTAACGAGTCTTTGATACTCGTGAATGAGGCTTTTATCTCCGTTAACGAGGCTTTTATCTCCGTTAACGAGGCTTTGATACTCGTGAATGAGGCTTTTTGCTCCGTTAACGAGTCTTTGATACTCGTGAATGAGGCTTTTATCTCCGTTAACGAGGCTTTGATACTCGTGAATGAGGCTTTTATCTCCGTTAACGAGTCTTTTATACTCGCGAATGAATATCAGAGCTTCATTTTTTTAGATTTACCAATTACGAATTACGAACTTGTACTGAGCGTAGCCGAAGTATTACGAATTACGAATTAGTAAAATCTCACGCACAGCTTGTTCTACATCGCTTTGTTTAACTAAAGACTCGCCAATCAAAACTGCACGTGCGCCAGCCTCAGCGACAAGAGATAAATCAGCAGGTGTATACAGTCCAGACTCGCTGACGACGGTGATATTTAAGCTTTGTAATTGTTGTTGACGCTCTGCTAAAAGTTGCTGCGTAGTTCCTAAATCAAGGGTAAAGTCTTCTAAATTGCGATTGTTGATTCCTACTAAACTTAGGTTATCAAGCTTTAGTACTCGATCTAGTTCAGCTAAGGTATGGACTTCTACTAGCGCAGTCATGCCCAAATCGTGAATTACTCGCAAAAAGTCTTGGAGTTCTCGATCTGATAAAATAGCTGCAATTAACAATACTGCATCTGCGCCTACTGTCCGTGCTAAATAAATTTGATAGGAGTTAATGATGAACTCCTTGCACAGTAAAGGTAATGCAACTTGTTGACGCACCTTTCGCAGATTATCAAAACCGCCCTGAAAGAATTTTTCGTCAGTTAGGACTGATAAACAAGCTGCACCACCTCGTTCATAAGCTTGAGCAACAGCAACAGGGTCAAAATCTGCGCGGATAACCCCACGGCTAGGTGATGCCTTTTTTACTTCAGCAATTAAACTAGGTTGATTGGGATTATCTTGCAAAGCAGTCAAGAAATTTCGCACAGTCGGGGCTGTATTTAACTGTTGTCGCAAGGAGGCTAAAGGCAGTTCTTGCTGCATTTGTGCAACTTCTTGCCTTTTATGCGACACAATTTCTTCAAGAAGATGGCGGGGAGGGGCAACTTGGTTAGTCATAAACTGCTTGGGGGAGTGGGGAGGTTAGGAGTTAGGAGTTAAGAGTTATTAGTTGTTAATTATGAGTTATCTATGAGTTTTTGAGTTAAGAATTTCAGTTTCCAAATTCCAAATTCCATATTCTCAACTCTCAACTCCTAACTCCTAACTCCTAACTAATGATTGCGTATATGCACGCACCACATTTTTAATGATTTTCAGACCGACTTCTCCACCTAGAGTCATGATTGATTCTGGATGAAACTGAACGGCGGCGATGGGAAGTGTTTGATGTTCAATGCCCATAATTACGTCGTCATCAGAAATCGCTGTTACTTTGAGTTCTTTTGGCAAACGTTGCGGTAGGGCAAATAATGAGTGATATCTACCCACTGCAAAGGATTCTGGTAAGTTGTTGAAGGTGACAGAATTGGAATCGGTGACGAAAATTCGTGAGGATTTCCCATGTTGAGGATAGTTAAGAACTCCCAATTCGCCATCAAAAGCTTCAACGATGCCTTGCAGTCCCAGACAAACTCCGAAAATCGGAATTTGGCGATGCAGAAGGGCGCCGACAGTCTCGGAAACTCCAAAATCACTTGGTCTACCAGGGCCAGGAGATAATACAACTAAGTCAGGGCGTTCTGTATCGAATAATGATTCCGAGAAACCATGACGCAGTGTGGTGACGCTTGCACCAGTTTGGCGAATGTAATTGGCTAGGGTATGAACAAATGAGTCTTCGTAGTCTATTAATAAGATGCGTTTGCTAGATTTTACACCTGGAATCTGTTTGCTTAATTTTAGAGAACCAGACTTATCAATTTTCTGACTCGTTTGCTTTACACGGCGAATCGTTTCAAATAAAGCAGCAGCTTTGGTAATTGTTTCTTGTTCTTCTGCTTGAGGTATGGAGTCATAAAGGACAGTAGCACCGACTCGCACTTCGGCGATGCAATCTTTTAATCGAATTGTCCGCAGAATTAAGCCAGTATTTAAATTCCCGTTGAAATTTAAATAGCCGACTGCTCCACCATACCAACGTCGGGCGCTCTTTTCGTGCCGTTCAATAAAATCTATTGCTGCCCTTTTGGGTGCGCCGGTGACTGTAACTGCCCATGTATGCGAAAGAAAGGCATCTAAAGCATCGAATTGCGATCGCAGTGTACCCTCAACATGATCTACTGTATGTATCAGGTGGCTGTATAATTCAATCTGGCGACGACCGATGACTCTTACCGAACCAGGTTCGCAGATTCGGGATTTGTCATTGCGATCGACATCAGTACACATGGTCAACTCAGCTTCATCTTTATGAGAGTTGAGTAACTGGCGAATTTGCACCGCATCGTCAAGAGCATCTTGTCCCCGGCTAATAGTGCCACTAATTGGACAAGTTTCTACCCGCCTACCTTCAACCCGCACAAACATTTCTGGAGATGCACCAATCAAATATTCGCCACCTAAATTAAAAATAAATCCATAAGGACTGGGATTTATTTCCTTTAAGGTATTAAATAGCTTGCTGGGTTCGTCTTCATAGCCTTCAAAAAAGTTTTGACTAGGAACAACTTCAAATAAATCGCCTCTGCGGAAATAATCGAGTGCAACCTCAACTTTTTTCGCATATTCGCCTACTTGATGGTCAGCAGTTTGATTTGGTAAAAGATGTTTGCCGCGATAATCTACAGACTCACCAGTTCTGGGAAGATTCTTGGTATTGCCATGCGCTGTTTTAAAATCATATTGGAAACGAAATGCACGTTGCTGATAATAGTCAACAACAATCAATTCATCTGGCAAATAAAGCACCAAATCGCGCTGATCTGTAGGACGTTCTAGATGTTGAGTAATTGGTTCAAACTGAAAAACTAAGTCATAACCAAACGCACCATACAAGCCTAAATGCTCGTCTTCTTGACTAGAGAAAGTATATAGAATTTCACGGACAACGGTAAATGATGAAGGCTGTTTACTACGTTCCTCTTCAGTAAATAATTTTTTTGTAGCTTTAATAAAGCCGACAATATTGTTATTTTCTTGGGTGATGTTCTCAAGTTGTTCTGACTGGGATAGTTTCTCTACAAGAAATGGTAAAAGTACTTGACCGCGTTCATTCAACGCTATCAAAGTGAAAGAGTTTCCTTGGGTAGTCAACTCTAACGGTGGATTGACAAATCCGATCGCCCATCTTTTGTATCTGCCTGGATATTCGTAGCTACTCCTTAGCAATCCTCCACGCTGAGAATTTAAATGGAACAGAATATCATCGAGGGCAGTGTCCATCTTAACTTCAGTGATGGAGCGAGAAACACTTACACCGCCGAGAGTATTGTAGGAACGTGAATCAAAAACCATGAGTAATTTCTCTAGAATATTTGTTAGTCAATCATTAAGCAGCAACCATTAATCATTATTAGTAGTTATTTTCAAACCTAGAACAGACTTAGATAATCTTTTATCCATCCAAGCCAACATATTCTTTTTAAAAGATGTAATCAAAAACTTTTTGCTTCTTATTTAACAATACTAGATATCAAGCAGATAAGACATTGAATAATTTTTCGATTGGGTGTCAATTTATTCGCTTTTTATACTGCTTTTCTAGTACATTTACCAACAACCCTATAAAAAAAATCCGCCTCCCCCAAAAGTAGTAAATCGCCTCATAAAACCTCTGCGTTCCTTTGCGCTTCCCTCAGCGTCCCTCTGCGTTTAAAATTCCCCCCTCACTTCCTGCAACAGAGATATTGCTTGCCGATACAACAACAAATTCACCTCATGAACCTCAATTCTTTTTCCAATCCCTTTCAACAGCGTCAAAGTCAACTCTCCCCCCAAATGTTCGCGGAATTCAGTCAAACCCCGAAACAAACAATGAGGATCTTCCAATTGTGATAACTTCTCAGCTAGTTCTGGCACATACAACGTGAAACCCAACGCCGATAAACTATTTAATATCCGTTCCCACTCCGAACAATCCAGCAATCCTGCCAAATAAGAATAAGTGCTATCCAAAGCAATACCGATCGCAACTGCTTCGCCATGACGTAAGCGATAATTTGTCAAATGCTCCAGTTTATGAGCCGCCCAATGTCCAAAATCCAGGGGACGAGACGAACCCATCTCAAAAGGATCGCCGCCATTGGCAATATGTTCTAAATGCAATTGAGCGCAACGATAGATAACCTGTTGCATAGTATCCATATCTCGCCGCCTCAAAGCTGCGGTGTGAGAGTGGATAAAATCAAAAAAGCTAGCATCCTTAATCAGCGCCACTTTGACTGCTTCTGCGATTCCAGAACGCCAATCGCGATCGTCTAGGGTTGTCAAAAAGGCAGAATCATTGATAACTGCATAAGGTGGCGCAAATGTGCCAAGAAAGTTCTTTTTACCAAAAGCATTGATGCCGTTTTTTACACCAACCCCAGAATCATTTTGCGCTAACACCGTTGTCGGCACCCGAATTAGCCGGATTCCCCGGTGAGCAGTTGCGGCTGCATATCCTACCAAATCTAATACCGCCCCGCCCCCGATCGCTAACACATAAGAGTGGCGACATAATCCGGCGGCTTCAATCTGTTGCTGGATTTGCTCTAATAAAGTGCGATCGTTTTTAGCAGCTTCTCCCCCCGAAATTATCATCGGTTCGGCTGCGATCGCTAGTACCTCTGCATAAAACTTGGTATACGCGACTAATTGCTTCACCAATTCAGGTTGATACTTTAATATTCCTGCGTCTATTACTGCAACTAATTTCTTTGGCTTTGTCTCCTCATCCGCACCAATCACTTGGGCTAAGGTAGGATTTTTTAACTCAAATAAATTGTGGGTGAAGTAAACTTCGTAATTAAAAGTAACCGAAACACTTTGATGAATTAATCTACTTTTTTGCTTGATGTCAACTATCATATTTTTGCAGGTATATCTAAAAGTGCAGCACGATTCAAAGTTTCCAGGAATACCTCTACCGAGTGAGAACCATTTACCTTAACTTTGTCATTGATGACGAAGAACGGCACGCTGTTGATGCCATTTAACCGAGCAAATGTTGATTCAGCAATAACTGCATCACTCACCGCGCGATTGTTTAATTGCAACTTTAATTCGCTAGCATTCATCTGATACGCTGTACCGATGGCAACAATAACGTCAATATCTCCAATGTTCAAACCGTCTTCAAAGTAAGCTTTATATATAGCTTCGACGACATCGTTTTTTACGTTTGCGGGTGCAAGTGCAATCAGTTGATGAGAAAGCTTAGTATTGACAGCCAAACGGATTTTATCAAAATTTAGCTTAACTCCAGCCGCCTCACCTGCGCGTTGCGTACTATCAAATATCTGTTGTATTTCTTTCGCTTTCATACCTTTTCTATTTTGCATAAAGCTGCGAAATTCGTATCCCTCGGCAGGAACAGTATTATCTAAAAGAAAAGGATGCCAGCGAATATGTACTTTTTGTTCTTGCTGTTGTGCTAGTGCATCAAACAGATGTTTTTTCCCAATTCTGCACCAAGGACAAACAGTATCGTGAAATATGTCTATCAGCATATTTTTGTGGATTTAAATGCTAATATTTGTGTGAATTTTTGGTTGAAAATCTCTTTGGATAGCCATTGTATTTAAAGGCTGGATAAAAGTGTTGATTTTCTCTTCAAAAAAACTTTGAGCCTTTTCAAATTCTTGAATTAATGCGTCTTTGTCTTTCTTTGCTACTAGTTTCGCCAAACGGCTATAAGTATCAGCTAAAAAGCTAATTGTATCACACCTTTCTTCTGTAGCGAGCATAATATCCACACATAAGTGAGGGTTTTGGGAAAACAAACGTTTAACAATGTCAATTTCTTGACGGTAGTTAGGAGTTGACATTGTTAAACTCTGCTCTATGTCCACTTTTACTTCTGCTAAGAAAATGCCAAGACTAAATCTACAGAAATGTTGCGTTGCTTGAACGATCGTCATCATGCGATCGTGTTCTTCAGGCGTACAAACAATTAACTCTCCACCTTGGCTTTTAATAAAGTCTAAAAACCATTGAAATGAATCATCGTTTCTACCTGGACACACTACTACTTTTTGTCCAAAAAACGATTTGATATTTGGCCCAAACATTGGGTGTAAACCCATCACTGGCCCGGAATGGTGTTCGAGCATTGCTTGAGTTGGCTGTGTTTTAATACTCGTAATGTCACACAAAGCGGTAGTTGGGGCGAGGTATTTAGCTGCACGCTTGATAACATCAACTGTATGTTCAATAGGAACGCTGACTAAAACTAATTCTGTCTGACTTAATAGTTGCTCTGCGTATTCCCAATCCTCGGATTCGAGGACGCTAACATTATTACCTACTAGCGAAAGTTGCTCTTTAAATAATTTTCCCATCCTGCCGCGTCCACCGATGATGGTAATTTGTCGGGGAGTGACATGATTTGTTTTATATTTAGGAATCAAACTGGCATGACAACTATTTAGCAAACTTGCCCAAACAGACTCAGGAATACCAGCTTGGGCGAGCAGGGGAGCGACATCAGCCAGTTGTTCATCTAGAGAAGGTTGTTCTGATGCTGCTAATAATGATATGCGATCGCTCAATAAGGCGATCAACCTTTGGTCAGTTTTTTTCAGCCGATCTGAATTTATCATTTGTCACTTGTACTGAGCGAAGCCGAAGTATTTGTCATTTGTCATTTGTCATTAGTCTTTGAGATATCACGCGCACTAGGGGTAAGGTATGTACCAAAAGCTCTTGCTCAACAAGTGATTCTTTAGAACTCAATTTGGGCAAGATATCCAAAGTTGTTGCTCTTTTGGCGATCGCATCATAAAATAACTCTTCATACCGATCTAGCGCTTGCTCAAAGGAGTAGTTTTCTACCGCAAACTTTCTTCCTTCACGCCCTAATTTTGCTGCTAGTTCTGGCTGATTATATAAATCTAATACCGCAGCGGCCAAAGCATCTGCTGACTCAGGCTCAACGATAACGCCGCCGCCGCTTTCTTTGATAGCTTTGGCAGCAGTACCAGTGGCGGGAACAGAACCGACAATTGGGCGACCACTGGCTAACAGCAGTGGTATTTTAGAAGGCATATTGAAGGAAATCACATTGCTCTTTTGCACAATCAACCCAACATCAGCAGCTGCTAACATTTGCGGTAGTTTTTCTCGCGGTTGCAATGGTAGCAGCAAAACGTTATCTGCTCCACAAGCAAGACAATGTTTTTGTAACCTTTCGAGAGCTTGAGATTCACCTGCGATCGCAAAGACAATATCATTAATATGACGCAACCGAGATGCTGCTTCTATTACTGTCTCTAAACCTTGCGTCAGAGCAATATTACCTGAATAAAGTACTACAAATTTATCATCTAGTTGATGAGAAGCTCTCCAGGAGTTATTCTCCTTTGGGAAAGGACGGATAAAATTTAGATTTACCCAATTTGGAATGCAGGCAATTTTATTAGCAGGTACACCTTTATGGATTAAATTATCTACGAAACCATCGGCAATCACGCTAATGGTATGTGCAGTTCGGTAGGCAAATTTTTCTAAAGCTTCCAGAGCTTGAATCATCAACTTATTCTTAATTAGCCCAACACGCACAGCAGCTTCCGGGAGGATATCTTGTACATTCAGCACTACTGGACAGTTGTATAGCCAACTTATTAAAGTTGCAGGTAAGCAAACGAGTAACGGTGGCACTGTTAAGAGAATTAAATCAGGTCGCTCACCTTTGAGAGCTTGTGGCAAACTTGTAAAGACAAAGCTCAACTCTAGCAGTAACCGATCTATAAGGTTAGGTTTAGATTTAATCCGCAGGTAACTACGTTGAATAGTGACACCATTTTTCTTTTCAGTAACGTATAACTTACCCCGATAGCGATCGTAAATCTGACGCTGAGGATAGTTAGGCATACCTGTGATTACCCGCACTTGATGCCCTCGCTTCACCAGCCCTTCTGCTAGTTCAGTCATCAAAGGTGCAATACCAATTGGTTCTGGATGATAGTTGTATGAATAAATCAGAATGTGCATTAACCGTTAATGTGCTAAAAGCACCTTGATAATCTTGGCTTTATTTAGTATTTCCAGTTTTTATCTCCCTGATTCCAGATTTAATGACCTGAAATTTTCGTAAGGTGTGTTACCAAGGGCATAACGCACCCCACGAAACAGAAGTTTTAGATTTTGTTTAATCCACTTCAGCTTCTGAACTCGGAACTTCAGCCTTTGAACTCGGAACTTCGACCTCTGAACTCAGAACTTCAGCCTCTGAACTCGGAACTTCGACCTCTGAACTCGGAACTTCAGCTTCTGAACTTGGAACTTCAGCCTCTGAACTCGGAACTTTGACCTCTGAACTCGGAACTTCGACCTCTAAACTCGGAACTTCGACCTTTGAACTCGGAACTTCAGCCTCTGAACTTGGAACTTCGACCTCTGAACTCGAATTCGGTCACTTTACTGCTACTCAATCATGAGAACTCAGCACTGTTTTTGCAACGTCTTCTCTAAACTGAAGACTGGCTTTTGTTGCCCGCGTTTCCGCAATGTGACGGTAGCAGCCCCAAGCCCAAGCAATGCTAAACCCAATGCTGAACTAGGTTCTGGTACTTGCCTTCTGCCCTCTACGTTTAGCACTTGGACGCGACCTTGGAAGAAATCGCCCACATACAGCTTGCCATCTTTGAGGGTTGTGCCACCAGTCCAGTTAAATCTGCCTGGTGTTAGGTCGAGGGGGTTGCCAAAAGGAGGGCCAGTTAATGCTGGAGGCGGTACAGGATTACCTGATGCATCGCGTGCATTTTCACCGTAGGAAGTCAAGAACTTACCGTTTTTATCAAATACCTGAACGCGGCTGTTGATAGAATCAGCTACATAAACATTCTCTTGGTCATCCACTTCGATGCCAATTGGCTGAAGAAGTTGTCCAGGACCGCTACCTGCTGAACCAAATGCGTACAGAGGTTTGCCATTTGGATCGAGTACTTGAACGCGGTTGTTATACTGGTCAGCTAGAAAGATATTTCCACTGACTGGGGAAATTCTTATACCTGCTACACCTTGAGTTTCTCCTAGTGCAGTGCCTAAAGTGCCACCAATGACACCAATTTGCTTTCCGTCAGGTGTGAATTTGAGGATTCTTTCGCCGTTAAAATCACCTACGTAAACGTTGCCAGTCTTGTCAAAAGTCACACCAGATGGCCCAAAGAAAATCCGATCGTTTACACGAGGAGTAAAATCTCCGTTTGCAAAGGATCTAATAAAGTTACCCTGAGGATCGAATTGATTAATGCGGTTGTTGTAAACATCACCTGCATACAAATCCCCTGTTACGGGATTAAAGTCTACAGTTGTTGGCTCGTCAAACTGTCCGGGCCCTGTGCCGCCGGAACCAATTGCTCCAATATACTGACCGGTGGGACTAAATTTTTCAATTTTGTTACCGAGGTTGTAGTTAGGAGTACCATCTGGGTTAACACCGCGTCCGTTAGCTATGAGGGTATTCCCCGAATCATCTACCGTTATCCCTTGGGGAACAAAAAGCTGCCCTGGCCCGAAGCCAGGACTGCCGATACTTCTGTCGTAAGTTAATGTTACAGCTTTGGCTTGGGCTGCTGTTGCCAACACCATCAATCCAGTACCGAGAATGCCAATTGACAAATTTTTGACTAATCCCATGAGTTTTAAGTCCTGGTTGTATAAGGTATACTCTTTCCTAGACTAATTTTGTTCCCCGTCCTAGTTTGGGAACTCTGAAATTTGGGCTGCTGCCTCTTGTTGGAAATGCAACTTTCTCTTTTGGGCAGCAGCCTATTCTGTAAGCTTTACCTGGTGTCAGGTAAAGAGGGATTTAGACAGTCTCTGCTTCGGTTAGCAACTCTTCACCCAATTTGTGTTGGCGTTTGCGCTTGGCGTAAGCAGCAGTTGCGCCTACACTAGCAAGTGCTAGTAAGCCGACTACTGAACCAGGTTCGGGGACTTTTTCAACAACGACACCATCCACCCGAACAACTTCCCCGCGTTCTGGGCCGACACCGCGATTGGTAATATAAATCTTGCCATCAGGGCCAATATCAATTCCATCAGCCGAATCTAGCCCTTGACCTGCTGCAACAAGTGTTGTGCGAGTGCCATCAGGAGCAACTTGGATGAGAGATCCAGGTAGATTTGTGATGTCACCCCCCAACTGGGACTTGTCGCTGAACTGTAAAACCAGCAAATCACCTTTCTCATCAAAGGTTAGGTCGGTGATGTGCGTAAAGCCATCGAGAAAAACTTCTGGTTTTTGATCTTCGCCAATGCGGAAGATCCGCGATTTACCATCTGGATAAGGAAAACCCGTATATTCACCAACATATAAAGCTCCATCGGGGCCAATTGCGCCACCTGTGGGTACTGATTGAATTGCTATTTTTCCTCCTGGAAGTTCCTCTAATAGCCCAGGAGGTAATTGTAATCCTGGTGGCAAATCTGACTTACTAATAATATTTTTAGGAATTGCGATCGCTTGTGACTTACTTCCGTCAAGCTTGATTTTGTAAGCAGTGTTCCCGCCCCCATCAACGACATAAGCATTATCGCCACTAATAGCCAGATCGTAGGGATTGGTAACTACATCCCCCTTGTCTGGATTTTGGGTGATTTCATTTTTAGCAAAGTCAAAAATACTATTGAGAGATCCGGTGTTCAAGTCAACTTGGTACAGTTGTGCTAGAAGCGGCGTATTCAAAACTTTATCGGGCGTTGATGGCGGGAAAGTAGCAAGTTGCTGTGGTGGGAGTGGGGATTTAGAACCAAGGTTAAGTGTTGCTAGATCGCGGTTTCCTGGATAACCGGCAAACCCTGTCAGCAGATAAGCATTCCCTTTAGAATCGAATTGTATGTCTTCAATACCAGCGCCTTGGTTGCCGGTGGGTTGCTCTGCTAAAGACTGAAAGTTATTAAGTAGACGCTGTTTTGTGCCGTTTGGTGAAACTTTGACCAGTGAACTAGTATTACCAGCACAGATAGGCTGAAATAGAGTACTCGGAGATGGTTGGCAATTTCCGTTACCGCCGATACCTGGCTCTGCTACGTAGAGACTGCCGTCAGGGCCAAAGCTAACACCCCGTGCATTACTAACTCCATCGACAACTGTCGTTAGCGTTGCAGCTTGTGCAGATAGTGTTCCACAAATAGCAGTAAAACAAAATGTAACAGATGTAAGAGCAAATGACTTGAGTTTCATACCTTTGGAGATTGAGAGTTAAATAATTTGTTTGGGGAAACTTTTATGGTTTTAAAGACAACGAATTGCAGTCTTTGAGGAACGCAAGATTGGTTTGAAACTCTTTATTCGAGCGCCACGACTCTATTTATGGGAGGTTTGGTAGCTCTTTCTTCTTATGCAACCAACCAACGCCCAAGACAGCGATCGCTAACACACCTAAAGCAGAATCAGGTTCAGGAATAGACTTGGTATTTTCAATTTTGAGAACTTGTCCAAGTCCAAGGCGATCGCCTCGGTTGGTAACGTATACTGCACCATCAGCACCAATAGTCAGGGCACTAGGCGACTCTAATCCATTGCCACTCAGAAGAGTTGTACGTGTGCCATCAGGAGCTATTTTGATGACAGAACCATCAAAATCACCCTTCCAAGCTGACTGATTGGCGTACTGCAAAGCATACAAATTGCCCGCAGGATCGAATTGCAAGTCTGTAAGTTGGGTAAAACCATCAGCGAAGACTGATGATTTCCCATCAGCACCGACTCGATAGATTTTTGCGCCGCCTTCTGGGAAAGGGAAACCAGTAAATTGGCTGATGTAATAAGCACCATCAGGCCCTTTTGCCACACCCGAAGGTACTGGTTGAGTGGCAAACTGCGATGGGCCTCGCACCGCTTCCCCTTGAGATGGAACCTGTGCCGGTTCATTGGATGGGGTATCAGAAGGTGGAAAGACGGGATTAGTTAATATGTCTTGGGGAAAGGTAGTAAGAGCTTGCAAGTTACTACCGCTAGTATTAACACTGAGTAAGTCGTTTGCACCTGCATCAGCTACAACTAACTTATTGCCATCTATTACAAAGCCCAAGGGATTGCTACCGACATCACCACCATCGGGATTATTGGCGAGTTCATAGTTAGCTAAATCAGCAACACTCGTCCAGGAATTGGTCTTAAAGTCGGGAGCAATGATTTTACCGAGGTCAGTGTTACCTAAATTGCGATCGCGAAAGGTTGGATTCGCCCCATACCCAATCAGAACATAAGGTTTACCTGTAGCATCAAATTGGATGTTACGAGGGCCACCGGCTCCAGTACCATCTGGTAATGCTATAGAAGGAAGTCCTGTAAGTATGCGCTCGGTTTTACCATTCTCAATTTTGGTAACTGCCCCACTTGTGCCATAGCATAGAGAATCGCCTTGACCGCTTGCTGGTGGCACACAACTGCCACTTCCCCCGATGCCCGCCTCTGTAACATAGAGATCGCCATCAGGGCCAAAGCTTAGTCCTCCGGCATTATATAGACCGTCGGCGATTACTGAAAAGGATGCAGCTGAGGCAGCTTTCATTCCCGAAAAAGCGGTAACACAAAAAGTTAGGAATGTAATAGTAAGTTGTTTCTGTTTCATATTTCGTCATTTGTCATTTGTCATTTGTCCTTTGTCCTTTGTTCTTTGTCCTTTGTCCTTTTTTTTTGTTAGTTGACCAATGACCAATGACCAATGACTAATGACTATTAACTAGTGGCTCTGGAGCTTTTGGTAGATAGCTCATTCCTCGATCAAATGATTTGAGGTTGCCAGCTTTGGCTTCGAGTAAACGTTTGATGTTCATGCTCTCAGCGCCATAGTCTTCAATTTGAAGTTTGCCGTGGGTTACAGTTCCATCTGTTTTCCAGAATGTAATTCGATGCAAGATAAAACCAGAGGCTTCTGGGTCAGCGAAAGCGTAAGCGGTTGGAATGAGTAACGCTACAGAACGCTGATAATATTCGTAATCTGGATAATAATATTCTTGCTCAAGCAAGTAGTATTTACTCAGACTATGAACGCGCACAGAAACTTTTACCTTCTGGTCATATTCATCTTTGAATTCACCTGAATCAGAAGTAATATCGCCATTCGGTCGCAGTAGATGTGCCCACTCATCTATGTTTTGTAAATCCTTTAAGTATTCAATACCAATTTCAACTGGAGCATCAACATAAATGGTGTCTGTATCAATAAAGTGGCTTCCTTTAGCTGCTGAGGTCAGACCAGCTTTACGTTCCAAATTCCCTTTGAGAGAGCGACATTCAGAAGTATGTACTGTGTGAATTCCCTGCATGATCATCTGAGTCTGCCGTTTAGGATCGACAAAGCTCAACCAGTGAAAGTACACACCTTTTTCATCTGTTCCCGGCTCGATGTAATCTGTAGGAAACAGCAAAACAGGGTAAACCTGAAAATATTTCTGATACTCTAATCCACAGTGCCACTCAATGCCGTAGAAAAGTGGATTTTCTAATTTTTTAACATGATAATAGAGATTTTTGTGATAACCAGACGCAGTTCCCAGCCAGGTATCTTCGTCAATTTGCTCTTTCATCCGGCTATAAAGCGTCCATTCATCCAAGTTTTTTAAACTACAAAGATACTCAAAAGCGCTTTCTGGGGAAGTAGCAATATATGCTGATGTAGCAAAGGTATTTTTTTCCATTTTTCACTCCTGAAGATAATAATAATTAAGCTGCGATCGCTGTAGTTTTACTTCGCTTAATCTTGTCGATCCGGTCTTCTGCTAATCGTCTGGCAGCATCGTTGGTAGTAACTCCTTGCTCTTTAGCAATCTCAAAAATTGCTAATAGCGTGTCATAAATGTTATGCACTTGCTTGAAAGCTTTTTCTTCGTCATAACCAATCATTTCGTTATAAACATTAATTAATCCTCCAGCATTAATTACATAATCGGGACTGTAAAGTATCCCTTTTTTGGCAAGCATTTGACTATGTAATTGCTCATTATCCAATTGATTATTAGCTGCACCAGCAATAATCGAAGCTTGCAGAAAAGGAATTGTATGACTATTAAGAATTCCTCCTAAAGCACAAGGAGAAAAGATATCTACATCAAGTGAGTAAATTTCAGATGGTTCTACAATAGTTGCGCCAAAAAGCCGTTTTACTTCTTCTGCTTTGACTGGATCTACATCGCTAACAAAAAGCTGGACATCATGCTCATGTAAGTGACGACAGAGATTTTTACCGACATTTCCTAAGCCTTGAACTGCAACTTTCATCCCATCAAGTCTTTTGCTCTGCCAACGAGATTCTACAGCAGCTTTAATTCCCAGAAAAACTCCTAGTGAAGTTATGGGAGCAGGCCCGCCAGATTTTTCTGATACCCCAACAACATATTTCGTTTCTTGACTAATTGTCCGCACATCGTCAGGGGTAATATTGACATCTTGTCCGGTAATAAAACGTCCATTCAGGCTATCAACAAAACGTCCATAAGCTCTTAACAAATCATCTGTTTTATTTTCAGGATTAGCTATAATAACTGCTTTTCCCCCACCAGCTGGAATGTTGGCACAGGCAGCTTTATATGTCATTCCACGACTCAGACGAAGTGCGTCTTTTAAAGCAGCTTCTTCGTTCACATAAGGCAAGATTCTTGTAGCTCCCATCGCTGGGCCCAAGGTTGTGTCATGGATGGCAATAATTGCCTTAATTTCTGGATTTTTACCATGACAAAAGAGAACTTGTTCGTGACCCATTTCTCTAACAGTTTCAAATAGCAGCATCTTGTCCTCTCGATATTGGTTGGAATTGTTTAGAGAAAGTAATGAACATTACAAAATATAAAGATATAGACATAAAAACACTCTTGAATATTAAGATTAGATGAAGTTAAGAAAAGACTTAGGGTTTAAAAAAGAAGTTTTAGATTCCAGCTTTTTGAGTGGAGTTTCTGACTAAAAGAAAACTTTTGTCGCTTCTAAACTCATCCTTTCTCTTTTACTGAATTAACTAATCAAAACTGCGTTGTAAATTCAGCTTGATTGCAGTGTTTTAGTGTCTATAACAATTGAATGAGATTGCAAACTTTTAAAATCAAACCATTGGAAATGAAACCTGCTTGGCTGGATTTTTAGCGGCATTTGATTTAATTCCTTGTGCTGCCAAACTCTTATTACGTCCGCCAGAAGGTGCTGGGCGGTCGGCATCAATCACTACATCAATGAGAAAAGGGACATTTGATGCGATCGCTTGTTGTAATGCAGCTTCAATATCCGACTCTCTGACGACGACGATCGCTTCTGCTCCCATCCCACGAGCAATCATCGCAAAGTTTGTTGGTGGCATTGTTGCATCTGCGCCCTTTAATCCCAAGATTTTCATCCCTTGATGGCACATGTTGTAACGCGCATCGTTGAGTACAATCCAGATTGCCGGAATTTTGTATTTCACGGCTGTGCTGATTTCGTTATTCATCAGCATTGCTCCATCGCCGACAATCCCTACAGCCTTGCTTTTGCTCGCCAGTGCTGCACCCAATACTCCGGTGACGGCGTGGCCCATTGCTCCGACTCCGGTACTGACTCGGTAACGATTGGCTTCGGAAAATTGGAGTAGATGCGTTGACCAAGTAAACGAGTTACCACACTCCGCCATGACTACGGCATCGCTATCTTCAACAATTATCTTTTGAATTGCTGCCATCAATACTTCTGGCCGCACTGGATAATCTACCTCTGTAGCAGGTTCAATTGCTTTGTGTTCTGGACGAGGTAGCGACATTGTAGAATCAGGAGCATCCGGCAATTGCTGCAACAACTCTTTCACAAAAGCTTTGATATCAGACCGAACTGGGAAAGTTTCAACGTGGGGATAGGCTACACCTGGAACTTCCGGGTCAATATCTACATGGACAAAACCTCCTTTTGGAACTAGCGCCGAACTCCAGAAAGAAGTCGGTTCGCCAAGACGGGTTCCTAATACGAGTGTGCGTAGTGGAGGTTGCTGTTCCATATAAGTTAAGACGGAAGCATGACCGCCTAAACCTGTAACACCCACAAATTGGGGATGATCTTCAGGGAAAATACCTTTAGCACGGGGCGAACACATAACGGCTGCTCCGGTTTTTTCAGCCAGTTCCAGAATTTCCTCTGCTGCATCACGCGCACCGAAACCAACCCAGATAGCAAAGGGGCCAGATGATAATAACTCTACAGATTTAGCGATCGCTTCTTTGGAAGCAGTCATCGGAAACGGAGAAATATCTAGCTGGGGTAAAGCTATATTCTCAACTAAACTTGTTTGCACACTGGTGGGAATGCTCAAATGGGCAACAAATCCGCCTGGTTGCGCCATCGCTAATGCAAGTTTACGGAAAATCTGCGGTAGTTGAGCCGCAGATTCAATCGTGACTGCATAGTTGAATAACGCTCCTGGGGTAAAAATTCCTCCACTGGGCAATGTGTAAGTGCTGGTTTCTTGAATAGCCCAACGTCCACGCTGCGGTGCTGAGGTGCAAGCCGACAACAAAATTACCTTTGCACCTTCACCACGAGCCGCAAATAATCCGGTGAGGGCGTTGGTGATCCCCGGCCCTGCTGTGGTAAAAACTACAGTCGGGCGATTATTCGCAAAGTAAGCTTCGGTGGCTGCAAAAGCTGCTCCGGCTTCATGGCGAAAGTTCAACACCTCTATGCTGCTATTGGATAACGCACCCCAAAGGCTGGCCATTGCACCACCTGCGACACCAAAAGCGTAGCTTACTCCCAAATTTTCCAACATTTGAGCGATCGCATCGGCAACTGAGAGCGTTGGGGCTGTTTCATCGTTTAAAAAAGCCTGAATTCCCCCATTATTCTCCGATTCATCAAGCTGACGGGAGTCAGACACAGATTCTACATATCTGTTTGCAGGAAGTTCCTTGTATGGCTCAGTGGTGATGAGAGGATTTGAACCAGTATAGTTTTGACTCATTGGTTTCACGTAATTTCAGAAAGTTATACAAAGGCTTTTTAGTTTACAATCACAGCGCTAGAAATATTTATTACAAACAACTCTGTTGTTTCTTGCAGCGATGACCTAGCTTGGTCAAGAGTAGAAATGGCGAATCGCTGCTGATTGATGCTTGTGAGCGCAGTACCAAAAAATTTTTACCAAAAGCATACAACAGTTGAGGCTGTGCTTCTTGCCACCAGAATAAAGGAGATGAAGACTGTTGTACAATCAAAAATCTTTTGATAAGGATGTCAAATTTTTCGCTTCTATGTGATGACTACAGTATTTAAGTAGATCGGCGGTAGTTCGGTGGGAAAAAACTAAGTTGTGTAAAGGTGTAGAAACTGGTAATTAACCGAAGTTAAGCGTGTCTCAGAATGTTTACAAAACTTAATATAGTTAGCTTTAATAGCACCGATCTAATTAAGAAACGCTTGGTAAGTTTCTTGACCGCTACAATAAAAACCTAATTTACAATGAAAAATCTTTTGATGTATGTGTCAATTTTTTTGCTTTTTTCGTGATTGTCACATTTGCAACTTAGCCACCTGAAAGATTGATATTCTGCAATCGCAGAAGCGGCACATTACCAAATTTGCAATAGGAAATCTTTTGATCTGGGTGTCAATTTTTTTGCTTTAGAACTTACACAATTTTTTATCCGAATTTAAGCATGAGGCGATTAAGCGGTCTTTATATTGCCACCAAAAACTTTTTGAGTCAATTATTTGTAACGATAAAGACATCATTTTTTAACTTTTTATAGTTCCTTTGAGAGATGACAAAGTATTCAGGGCATGAATATCTTTAAAAAAGTGTTTTTGATAATGCATAAATCAACAGTATATACCTAATATACGAATACGGGCTTCATTTTTGACAGAAAACATACAGTAAAATATATATTTTTTACGTATATTAGTAATACAAGTGTACTTCTTGCGACAGATGACTAAGCATATTCTTCTATAGTTAAATTCCTGAGAAGGTAGGTTAAGATAAATTAAGAAAATAAGTTGATAAGTTGAAGTTTATTCATTTAAGCCAGACCCACTACCGCAAATTCATTTATGTTGAAAATCAAAGGACTCTACACAACTAGTTTGCCAAAATTCTTGCTAAGGAAAAGGCTAAAAAAGAAAAATTTTTATTCTTTAACCTTTCCCCAGTGGAAATCCCAGGAATTTTAGATTGGTGAACTCTTATAAAGAGGTAGCACTGCTACATCTTTACAAGGGTTATTGCTAATGCGTAGTTAATTTCTAGAGATGTCTATTAGTTAGTTGTCATACAGGGCTAGGTTAAATTTAAAATATTTTTTTTACTTATAGATTAAGAGCGTTGAACTTTTATCTAACAGGGCTGATTGACCGCTCTAAATTTTGTATATAAAAACTTGTTTAAGTCAATAATTAAAAAAATATTTAGTTTAGTTTTTTAGAAAAATTTGGTTTAATAATTCACCTTTTCCTGGTATGATAAGTTTTATTAAGAATAATTAGTAATATTTTTTAATATACTAACTATTTTGACTATTTTTATTTTTTAACAGCCAAACAGTACACCAAAGATTTTAGTAATTTATGACTATTAACTCTTTAATGGGAATGGTGCTGATTGATTACCAGGAGGAAGTATGAACATGAATTCTGGCGAATATACACTAGCTAGATCGAACAATCAATGGGCACTACAACCAGAAATAGAGATGAAGTTTGCTCACTTCCTAATAAATCACGCTGTAGATGCTGCCTTTTGTTTAGGAGTAAACGGGCAGTTTCTTTACGTCAACGATGCCACTTGCCTGATGACTGAGTATTCCCGTGAGGAATTACTTTCTATGAGGCTGCATGATATAGATGTAGATTTTTCGCAGCATAATTGGTCAGATATTAGCTCACAGGGTTCCCTTACCTTTAAATCTCGCTATCGGGCAAAAGGAGGTCGGATATTTCTGGTAGAAATATCGATGAACTATGTAAAACACCAAGATATGGAATTTGGCTGTGCCTTTGCTCGTGAGAAAACGGATGAAATAGTAGAATTGAGCGTCCAAAAGTGGACCGATGAATTAAAAGATGCCAAAGACAATTTGCAACAAGAATTTTCTCAACTCAAGGACAAAGAAGTAGAACTAGAAACATCTCTTTCTTTACTTCGCTCTACTCTTGAGTCTACTGCTATTGGTATTGTTGCAGTTAACTTTGAGGGAGATATTCTGAGCTTGAATCAGAAATTTGTGGATATGTGGCAGATCCCAGAGTCCCTAATACTATCTAAGAAATGTCCTCGATGCAAATCCTTTTTTGAGAGCCAACTTAAAGATCCACAAGCCTTTAGTCGGCTGATTTGGGAAGTGTCTAGCCAATCTGATTTCGAGAGTTACGACATTCTAGAGTTGAAAGATGGGAGAGTTTTCGCGCACTATTCTAAACCTCAATTGCTTGAGGGTAAAATTATTGGGAGAGTGTGGAGTATTTGGGACATTACTGAATCGAAACAGACTGAAGAAGCATTACGACTGAACGCAACTAGATTTCGGACTTTAGCAGAAACTACAGATGCCGGTACTTTTCTGATTCAAGGTACGCGGCTTTGCTACATAAATCCGGCAGTAGAGCAACTCACTGGCTACACAAAAGAGGAACTACTAACAGGTTTCGATCTTCGCCGACTGATTAAGAGCAAAAAACGCAGGCAAGTACGTAAGCAGGATGAAGCCGCTGATTTTGAATACCAGGAGATGAATATTTTAACAAAAAACGGCACGGAGCGCTGGCTAGCTTGTGCAGTTGCCAAGCTTGACGGAGTGCTAGATTTTGGGGGAAACCCAGTCGAATTAATTGCAGGTATCGATATTACCGATTACAAATATGCAGAATTAGGTCTTAACCAAGCTTTAGAACAAGCCAAACAACTTAGCGAACTTAGAGCGCGTTTTCTTGCTATGGTTTGCCATCAATTCCGAACTCCACTGAATATTGTTTCATTTTCTAATAGTTTACTTAAAGAAGAAGTAGACAAACGTACACAGAAGAAAATCCAACCATTACTCGATCACATTCAAAAAGCCACCGAACAATTGAGCCTGATGTTGGATGATATTTTGTTCTTCTCGAAAGCAGAATCAGCAAAATTAAACTTTGAACCCAAACCGCTTGAATTAGTTCAGTTTTGTGAGGATTTAGTTGCACAAATGCAGATGATTGTTAGCCAAAAAACAATCAATTTTGTCAGTCAAGATAAAACTCTAACAGCATATATAGATAAAAAGTTGCTAGAGCCGATTTTGAAGAATTTGCTTGATAACGCAATTAAGTATTCTCTCTCGAATCTGGCAATTAATTTAGAACTATCTTGCCAAAATGAAAAAATAATTTTCCAAGTGAAAGATAGGGGGATCGGTATTTCAGTAGTAGACCAACAACGAATATTTGAGCCATTTTACCGTGGTAGTAATATCGATCATATACCTGGCACTGGACTAGGACTATCGATTCTTAAAACTCTTGTAGATTTACATCATGGTCAAGTTTCTGTAGAAAGTGAAGTTGATGTCGGCTCTACGTTTACTGTAATGCTGCCATTAATCAAATCAGAGTTGACCTGTTTCGAGTTATGAGTGTTGAAATGAAGATAGTTATTAACTAAAAATTTAACAATCATAACTCTCGGAACGAGTCTATTTAGATATTCAGCAAATAGTTTAGTAATTAGCTTCTGCAAAAAGAAAATTATGTCCGAATCGTCAAAGAAAATTCTCGTTATTGAAGATGATAACGTTACTCGCAATCTTTATTTAAAGGGTCTTGAGGGTAAAGGTTTTGATACAATAGGTGCTGACAACGGTCTTGCTGGCATCCACCAAGCACAAAAGCGTATACCCGACTTAGTGATTTGCGATATCACGATGCCCGATATGGATGGTTATAACGTTTTAACTACACTACGCCAAGATCCTCAGACAGCAATTATTCCTTTCATTTTTCTGACTGGCAGTAGTACTAGAGCAGATGTTCGCAAAGCTATGGAATTGGGAGCAGATGACTATCTTAGCAAACCCTCGACACTAGACGAATTGCTCAGAGCGATCGCTACTCGCTTGGAAAAACAAGCTAATCTTCAATACTGGTGTTCTAGGAAATTAGAGAAAGCTCCAAAATCATCAGCATTTACAGATGATACTACAGCGATCGCTGTCGGTGTTGCCATCGCCTCTGAGAAAGAAGCAAACATTCCTCCTAAGTCAATCTTTCCCAACATTCCGCAATTAAAAGAAGTTTTCGACTTTATCGAGGCCCATTATCATGAAGGAATTACTTTGTGTGATGTGGCTGTTGCTGTTGGTTACTCATCGGCTTACTTAACTAACCGAGTAAAGGAGACAAGTGGAGAGACTGTAAACTGCTGGATTGTCAAACGCCGGATGGCGGAAGCTTGTTTTTTACTCCAAAATAATAATCACACAGTCGAGAAGATAGCGAAAGCATTAGGCTATCAGGATGTGTCTCATTTCTCCCGTCAGTTTCGCCAACATCACGGTTTACCTCCCCAAGCTTGGCGCAAAGAGCATCAGCTTGTATCGCAAAAACAGGTAAAACTGTGGTGAAAGTAGATTTTATACAAATAGTTGTGTAAATTCATATATTAAATCCACCCTACCTTTACGTAACATGGCTGGATCTAATCTTTCAGTAGTATTACAAGTCATCAAGACAACTAACCGTTGCTGCATCTGAATACCAGAATCATCAATTACACTCTGATACAAAGTGCCATCTAGCAAACTTAGAATGTGTTCGGTTTTGTTATTGTATTGCGCTACCTCCGAAGCACGATTTTGCGCTAAATTATCAGCTTCGTTAATAACGATACAAATACGTTCTATGTAAGTCGGTGGGACAAAATTAGCGATCGCATCATGATCTAAAATAAAAATTACATACCCTAAAGGTACAAGAATTTCTTTTGCTACTGCCTGTGTCCAGACTGTTTTACCAGTACCTGGTTGTCCATGTACAACAACCGCTAACTGGTTTTGATTTAAAATCGCTTGCTGTACAGAATCAGTAAAGTTTTGGATATCTGCGGGAAATGTCCGAATGTTAAATTGACTATGAACTTTGCCTACACGACTTTGATATCCACTCAGCATCACTGCTAAGTCGTAAGTTGCTTTGTTAATTAGTGGCGCGAGATTTTTCGCCATTAAAGTATATTGTCGTCGGCCGCGATCGTAAGGATCGATTTGCAACCAAATGTCATACTTAGACCAGTAAGCGTAAACAGTATTAATAACGTCTAAGCGTTCCCAGCTAACAAATTTATCTATCGGAAAGTAAAAATCTCTTTCTGAGTGATACTGAGTAATAATATCAGGATTACCCAATACACCTAAAACTCGCAGTACAGTAATTTCTTGCAGTCGATTTAAAACATAATCAATAGGAATACTACTACGACTGACAAATTGGACAATAGGTGTTTCCGTACTCAAAACATCTTTGTAGCGATGATCTGGTGATTGAGGATCTGGCGTGATGTAATTCCAAAACTTTTCAACTTCGTAGCGGGTATTATCAGATACAACACTCAATAAATTAGCCCACCAAGCATAATTATTTCGTCCTAAAACATCAGCAATATTACTCGCCAAATTCAAACTTTTTTGACTTAATTCGCGGGAGTCACTGTACAACAGTTGCCACAAAAATCCCCAGTCTAATTCTCGATTAAACGGTCGCCAACCGCAAGCAAGTAAGCTTTGCCGAGTATTATTTGTAGGAGTGCCTTCATTGCTTCTAAAATAGTCAAAATCCATATTTATCGGTTATGCAGCGTTAATTCAGTTATTTTGTGTTAAGTAGGAAGTTTTGAAAATTTTTTCTTGTAATCTTAACTAATTGCGTGCAAATGGTAATTTTATTTCCACTGTACTAGCGAGGAAGTCTTTTTAATTTAACTCATTACTATTGTAGCATACTGTATTACACAACAACTACTTGCGTCAACTTTTTTGACAAACCAATTGGTAAGTGAGTGTTTACTTTTAGCGATTGATTTATCTACACTACTTATCCATCTGTAAATGAGGACTTACAGCAGATTTTAAGTTGATGAAGTACACAAGCTAGTCTGAAGGTACAAAGCTTGTTTTACTTTACTTCTGTTAGCACAACGGAGCGTAGCCATTCTGACTCCTAAATTCTGCTGTATATCATGTCTGTGGATATTTTTCAGAAGGTTTTATTTGCTGTTTACCTAGCCAGTCTCGAAAGCTGGAATGATAAAGACTATAATGGGTTTTTGAGGCGATTGGTTTTTGCTGTAAGAACTCTAGCCAATTTTGTAGCACTTCTTCAACTTCATACTCATCAGTATCAATGATTTGTGCGAGCGCTTCCACTGATATTGCTTTTTGCTGCTGTATTAAAACATTTAACACATCTGTGCTATCTTCCGTCTTTTGTTCGGATGGAAACATTTTGTGTAAATGCTGCTGATAATATGCCTCTAAACCAGGCGGGAGTTGATTGTACTGGAAAGGTATCGGGTAGAAATTTTCTGCAACCGCACTTATTACCTGACTGAGATACATAAAATTATTTTCGCTCAAAGTGGTGAGGCGATCGCAAAAATCTTCCTCATTAATCTGGTGATTACTCAACCAAGATTTAAGACTTGACCTCTCCCCCAACCCCTCCCCTACAAGGGGAGGGGAGTAATCTTGTCCCCCCCTTCCCTCGTAGGGAAGGGGGGTTAGGGGGGTTAGGTAATTTTGAATATAAGCTTGAATATCCCGCCGATTTTCTTCTGGATAATCTGCTAAATCAAGACTTTGCGACGGCGTTTCAATTAATAAACCCGACTTGTCCCACAAGAAAGGTCTACGAGTGAGGAGGAAATAGACCTTATCCGGGAGATAGCGGGGGAGATAAAACAGATTTGTACCAGATGGTTGGCTGTTGCGGTCAATGCAATTCAACCCATCAATGGCAATTATCAGTTTTTGATGAGGTTCTAACTCATCGCTGATTTGCTGGAGAAGACTAGAGAAAAACCAACTTCCTTCTGTGGCGTTATTAGGGAGAGAGGTGTAATTAAGGGAGTATTGATTAATGAGTTGCGTGCAGATATTTATGAGAAATTCGTCAGCACGATTTTTACCCTCAAGTTCGGCATTGTAATAAATAACTTGAGGATTGTTTGTCACATATTTGGCGAGAATTGCACTTTTACCGCTACCGGGTGCGCCAATGATAGTGAAGTAACCGTGGCGATGGCGGTGGAGAAAGTTGTTAATAGCCGTGAAGACAAATTCACGACCGACAAAGTTTAGGCTTTTGGCTTGAATAATTTGCTCAAAATCTGTGGGATGTCCTCTGGAATTGATTTTTGTTGGTGGTTTGGGTGGTGAATTCATAATTGTGAGGAATAATTATAAGATGAGGCAACAGTGGAGGTAGTCATGACTGTGCAGTTATTAAGACGAAAATTCACGGTTGAGCAATATCAGAAAATGATTGAGTCGGGGATTCTCACAGAAGATGACCGAGTGGAATTGATACGGGGAGAAATTATAGAGATGTCGCCTATTGGGACAAAACACGCGGCTTGTGTAAATCGCCTGATTAATTTGTTGGTGCAGTTGTTAGGTAAGCGCGTCATAGTTGCGGCTCAAAATCCAGTTGCATTAAACGATAACTCACAACCTCAGCCAGATGTAGCATTACTCAAACTCCGTGATGATTTTTACGCCACTGCACACCCCCAACCCCAGGATATTTTTTTATTAATTGAAGTAGCTGATTCAACTATCGAGTATGACCGGGAAGAGAAAATCCCTTTATATACACAAGCAAACATAATTGAAGTTTGGTTGGTAGATATTAACGAGGAAATTATGGAAGTTTATCAACAACCAACAGCCGCAGGATATCAGCTTATGCAAAAGTTCGCTAGCAGTCAAACTTTATCAATACCAAGTTTCACCGATGTGAATATTAGCGTCAACGAAATCCTCAGCCACTAATATATTGTGTAGTTTCTCAATTACGAATTACGAATTACGAATTATCCTCCGTGTTCTCAAGACGCAAAAAATGCACCCTACCTGAAGCATCTCCAGCCACAATTGTTACGCTGTCTGGTGCAACTGCACAACAATACATGTAACTTTCTCCTGTAAAAGTAGCAATGACCTCCCCAGTGTCCAAATTCCAGATTTTGAGAGTCCAGTCATCAGATGTGGAAATCACCTGTTTGCCATTGGGGGTGACTGCAACTGCATTTA